>SLSM01000057.1 GCA_007130445.1 Trueperaceae bacterium
CCCTTGGTGCTCGGCATCGGCGACGAAGCGACCATCGGCATCGTGTACGCGGTGTACGGGATCGGGGCCGTGGTCGGCGCGGTCGCGATCGGCGCCTGGGGCGGCCCTCGGCGGCGGATGCCCACCATCCTCGTGGCGACCCTCGCCGTCGGCGTCGGGATGGTGCTCAGCGGCCTGCGTCCCGACGCAGTGTGGATCGGCGTGACCGTCGCCACCATCGGCGCGGCGCAGTCCGTCCTGCTCGCGCTCAACCGGGTCGTCTTCCAGGAGCACGCCGCGCCGGACGTGCTCGGGCGCGTGTTCGCCTTCCGTATGGTGCTGACCGCTGCGGCGCAGGCCGCCGCCATCGTGCTCGCGGGGAGCTTGGCCGCGCGCGTGTTCGAGCCGGCCATGGAGCTCGGCGGCGGGCTGGAGCCGTGGCTGGGGCCGATCATCGGCAGCGGCGAGGGGCGCGGCGCCGCGGTGCTGCTCATCGCCATGGGGCTCGTCCTGACGGCGTTCACCGTGGCCAGCGGCGCCTCTCGCCGGATACGGCACATGGAGGACGGCTTGCTCGAGGAGCACGCGCGTGCGGCGACCGATGGGCCTGGCGTCCGTTGAGGGCCGCTGCGCCGGCGGCGCTCCCCGCCGTGGCGTACGGGCCGACGTGCTCCGGCCGGCACGAGATGGGAGGCACGGCCACGGCGCGGCCACCAGGCCATCGCTAGGCTGACGCATGGCTTCGAGCCCTCCCTCGCTCGTCCCAGTCGACGAGTTGACCCTCCGACCGGAGCTGGCGACGGCGTTCCCGCCGACGCGGGCTGCCGCGCTCGAACGGGTGCGCTCGGTCGACGAGCGCGCGTACGCGCGGACGCGCAACCATCTGCGCGGAGCGGTGTCGCGCCTCTCCCCCTACCTGACGCACGGCCTGGTGAGCGTACCGGAGGTCCTGGCGATCATCGCGCCGGACGCCAACGGGAAGTTCGCGCAAGAGCTCGCCTGGCGCGAGTTCTTCCAGCTCGTCCACGAGCGCGATGGGCGCTCGATCTTCGCGGATCGGTTCGGTCCGCAACCGCGCCGGAGCACCGCGGCCCACCCGCGACGCCTGCCCCGAGCGATCGTGGAGGGGCGCACGGGGATCGACGCCCTCGACGACGCCGTCAGAGCGCTCGTCGACGACGGCTACGTGCACAACCACGCCCGCATGTGGCTCGCCAGCGTCACGTGTCACGTGGCGGGCGCGGATTGGCGCGCCGGAGCGGCCTGGTTCTTGTTCCACCTGCTCGACGGCGACCTCGCCTCCAACACGCTGTCCTGGCAGTGGGTCGCCGGCACGGGCTCGCACAAGCCCTACCTCGCGGATCAGGCGAACCTCGATCGGTTCTCCGACCGCGTCCAACGCGGCACCTTCCTGGACCGACCGACCGCCGAGCTCCTGCAGGGACCGGTGCCCGCGGCGCTCGCCGAATCGGTGGAGCTCGACCTCCCCGTGACGCTCCCCGACCTCCCGCCACCACGACTCGACCCGGACAGACCGCTGCTCGCGTACCACCCGTGGGCCCTCGACCCGACGTGGCGCGCCGACGACGACGCCGAGCGCTGGCTGCTGCTCGAGCCGGCGTTCTTCGAGCTGCACCCTTGGAGCCGCGATCGGCTCGCGTGGGTCCTCGCCGCCGCGCTCGAGGTGCCCGGCCTGCGCATCGCCGTTGCGGACGCGCGCACGCTCCTCTCGGAACGCGTCGCCGCGGCCGCGCGAGGCGACGCCGCCGCGGTGCGCCACCGCCTCCACCCGGCCGTCGCGCACTGGCCGGGCCCCGGCGATCCGACGCCGCGTGCCTTCGCGCAGCGCTGGACGAACGGCTCGGCGCCGCGCTCGTTCAGCGCCTTCTGGCAGCGCGTCGGCCCGGGCGGGCGATGACGACACGGTCGAGACCGGCCGAGACGAAGACGTGCGCGACCTGTGGCCGGCCCTTCGCCAACCGCGGACGCTGGCGTCGACGCGGCGTGTGGGACGACGTGCGCTCCTGCTCGCGCGCCTGCCGCACGGCGCGGCCACGCGTGTCGGCGAAGCGCACCGGCGGCGCCTCGTGAGCACGGCGGCACGGTAGCGTCTGCTCGGAGGTCTGCCGTGCACGCACCCCTGACCGCGATCCCGACCACCTCGCTCCGAGCGCGACTGGCGACGCTGCGCGCCTGGCTCGTCGACCACGACGTCGATGCGTTCGCGCTCACCGTCCCGGAGAACGTCGCGTACCTAAGCGGCTGGCGACCCGACGTCGAGCCGTGGGAGCGGCCCATCGTCCTCGTGGTGCCGCGCGAGGGCGAACCCGCCATGGTGCTCCACGAGCTCTCCGTGCACGCGACCCGGATGGCCACCGAGCGCGGCGCTCTGGCGGTGGCGGACGTGACGTTCTACGTCGAGCGGCCTGCGCCCGACCCGGGCACGTGGTCGCGCGCCGACTGGGGCGCGTTGGTGGCATCGCGGTTGCGCGACCTCGGCGTGCGGAGCGACGGGCGGATCGCGTGCGATGCGCACGGCGGTGCGCTCGACGAGGTCGCCGCGCACACGCCGGGCCTCCGGCTCGAGCGCGCACCCGAGGTGCTCACCGACATGCGTGCGGTGAAGGCGCCGGAGGAGCTCGCGCTGATGCGCTCGGCGGCGTCGCTGACGGACTACGGGCAGGTGGTGTTCCGCGACCTGGCCAGGCCTGGCGCGCTGATGGCCGAGGTCGACGCCGAGACGACGCGCCTGATGCGCGTCGAGGGCGCCCGTCGCTTCCCGGCCTCCGACGTCACGGCGCGCTGCTTCAGCCTGACCGGGCCGGACTCGGCGGCGCCGCACGGGACGCCGTCGGGCTCGGACGCGCGGATCGCACTCGGCCACGGCATCGTAAACATCATCGTCGTGTCGCTCGGCGGCTACTTCGTCGAGAACGAGCGCACGCTGTTCGTCGGCGAGCCGAACGCCGAGCAGCGGCGCGCGTACGCAGCCGCGCTCGAGGCCCAGACGGCCGCCGTGGCCGCGTGTCGCCCAGGGCTGCCGCTCGCGGGGATCGACCGCGCTGCGCTCGCGGTGTTCGAACGGCACGGCTACGCATCCAACGTGTTCCACCGCGCCGGCCACGGGATCGGCCTGCGCGGCCACGACCGGCCCGAGGACATGGCGTTCGACGAGCGGCCGCTGCGCGCGGGCGAGGTCTACACGATCGAGCCGGGGATCTACATCTACGGCGTGGGCGGCTTCCGTGTCGACGACACCGTGGTCGTCGCCCACCCGCCGGAGTCGCTGACCTCGACCCCGCGGGGCCTCGAGGACGTCGTCCTGGGCGTGTGAGGTCTCGGCGCGATCAGCGCAACGCTTCGCGGCCCTCGAAGGCGCGCTCGGGCGTCCAGGCTGCCAGCGTGTCGTGGTCGTCGTCGCTGAGTTCGCGTCGCAGCATGCGCGCGATCAGCGTGCCGACGCCCGGGCCGAGCATGAACCCCTGTCCGCACATGCCGGCCGCGTGCAGAAGACCTTCCACGCGGCTGGACCAGCCGACGAGCGGCGAGGCGTCCGGCGTCATCGGGTAGACGCCGCGCCAGGTCCGGCGCACCCTCACGTGCTGGAGCCGCGGGATCAACGTCACGAGACGCCGCGCGACCTGTGGCAGGAACGCCGAGGTCTCGACGAGGTCGTCGCCGAGGATCGCGGGTTCGGGGGTCAGGCAGAAGATGACCTGACCACGAGATGTTTGATAACAGTACACGTTCGCCGATCCGGGCCCCGGCCTGATGTCGACGACGAGCGGGCCGAGGAAGGGCGCGACGGCCTCGGTGATGCCCGCTTCGTGCAGCTCCGACACGATCTCGAGCGTGTCGCCCACCTGCCTCGCCAGCGCGGCGGCTCCCGCGCCCGCCGCGTTGATCACCACCGGACTCGCATACGCGCCGCGATCGGTGCGCACGCCGACGACCGCGTCCCCCTCGACGAGCAAGCCCGACACCCGCTCGCCGAAACGGAACGAGGCGCCCGCGCGTCGAGCGGCGGCCGCCATCGCCTGACCCGCCAGCAGCGTCGAGCAGTGGCCGTCACCCGGCGACGACGCTGCCCCCAGCAGACCGTCGCGCGCCAACGCCGGCACGCGCGCATGCACCGCATCACCGTCGAGCCACGCGACGTCGAGGCCGGCCGAGCGCTGCGTCGCGACGAGCCGCTGCAGCATCGTCGCCTCGCGCTCGCGATACGCCACGAACGCGTAGCCGCTCGTGACCCACTCGATGTCGTCGCCGTAGCGCTCGTGCCAGGTCCGGAAGACGTCGAGGCTCTCTCGTCCAACACGCATCTTGGCAGGGTCGCCGTGCGTGGCGCGCACGCCTCCGATCGCCGCCTTGTGGGCGCCCTGGCCGAGGCTCGGAGCGGCGTCGACCACGGCCGTGCGCAGGCCTGCCTGGGCCAGCGCCAGCGCCGTCGGAAGACCGACGCTGCCGGCCCCGATGACGACGGCGTCGAAGCGCTCCATCAGGCCTCGCCGTCGACGCCGGCGAACGCGCCGAGCGCGACCTCGACGAACAGTGGTCGCCGCACGCCGGGCGTCACCGCCTCGCGCGGCACCCCCGCATCGTCGAAGAGCCGCCCGATCAGCGGAGCGCACGTCTTGCCGCCACAGGCGCCCATGCCCGCGCGCGTCAGGGCCTTCAGGGCGTTCACGTCGCGCTCGCCGTCCGCGATGCGCTGGCGCAACGCCGAGGCGTGCACGCGCTCGCAGCGGCAGACCACCTCGTCGTCGGCCAGGTGCGAGACCCATGCATCGAGCGGCTCCGGAGCCGCGGACACGCGCGGACGCAGCCCCGCCACGCGCTCCGCGATGGCCGCCGGCACGCGCACCTTGACCAGGGCCGTGCCATCGGCCCCGCGACCCGCGCGCCGGACGCGCGCCACTTCGGCCGCGCCGAGGTCGCCACCGCTCCCGTCGACGACCGTGACGATCGCACCCTCGTCCAACGTGGCGACGTCGAACTCGAACGGGATGGTGACGATCGGGAACGCCGGGTCGTCGCGACGATCGACGAGCGTGATCGCGAGACCCGGACAGATCCGCACGCAGCGCTCGCACCCCAGGCACGCGTCCGCGTCCCCCAGGTACGTCGGCACCTGACGGATGTCGTCCTCGTCGACGTGGATGAGGTGCTGGGGGCACACCGACGCGCACGGGTTGCACGGGATCGGCTGGGCGCAATGGAACACGGGGTGCACACCCGTGGTCGCGTCGGAGGTCGATCGCACCACGATCTCACCGGGCCTGGACCGCAGCACCTCGGCCGTGCGATGCCACTCGTCGGGCACGGTGTCGTCGCAGGCGTGCAGCGTGCGCGCCACCTCCAGGCCGCGGATGCGGCCGGCGAAGATCGCGGCCGACGCCTCGGCGACGGCGTCGGCGTCGCCGGCGGCGACGACGCGCATACCCACGGCGCGCGCCGAAGCGGTGAACTCGTCGACCGGGTCGAGACCAACGGCGACGAGCACCGCGTCGCACGCGAACGAGCGCTCGCTGCCCGCCACCGGCCGGAACGCGGCGTCGACCCGAGCGATCGTGACCGACGCGACCGCTCCCTCACCGTTGGCGCTGAGGATCGTGTGCGAGGTGTGGATGGGTACCCCGGCCCGAACGAGCTTGTCGTGGTGGACCCGGTACCCGCCGCACTCGGCGGCCACCTCGACCAGACCGACCACGTCGACCCCGGCCTGCAACGCGTGGTACGCGGTGATCAGACCGACGTTGCCGCCGCCGACGACGAACACCCGCTCAGCGAAGCGCACCCGGTCGCGGTTGAGCAGCGTCTGGAAGGCGCCCGCACCGACCACGCCCGGGAGCGTGTTGCCGCGGAACGCCAGCGACTTCTCGCGCGCGCCGGCGGCCACCAGCAGGACCTCGGGGCGGACCAGCACGTAGCGACCGCCGGGCCGCAGCACGCCGACCCAGCCGTCGCCGAACACGGCCACGACGGTCGACTCGAGCCACACCTCGACCGACGCGTGAGCGGTCGCCTCCTCCGCCAGGCGCGTCGCGATGTCGATGCCGCGCGTGCCGGCATGGACCGCGTCGACGCTCCCGAAGAAGCGGTGCGTCTGGAGCACGAGCTTGCCGCCGAGGCGGTCCTTGTCGTCGACCAGCAGCGTGCGCACGCCCCGCAGACCGAGCTGTGCGGCCGCTGCGAGCCCCGCCGGGCCGCCCCCGACGACGAGCACCGGCACCTCGACGCGCTCCACCTCGCGCATGCGCGGCGCCGCATCGCCGTGGGGCAGCGCGGGCAGCCGATGCAGCGGCTCGACGCGCATGCCGGGTGTCACGGGCGTGGTGCACGCCTTGACGGGCACGCCGTCGGCGATGACGAGGCACTGCGCGCACTGGCCGTTGGCGCAGAAGAGCCCCTGTGGGCTGCCGTCGTGGGCGTGGCTCCCGAACACGCGTACGCCCTGCGCCGTGAGGGCCGAGGCGATCACCTCGCCCTGCGCCGCGACGCATGGCGCACCAGCCCATGCGAACGTGACCCCGCTGCGCGGGGTGACGTCGAGGATCGGGTGCGCCTGGAGCCGGTGGCTCGCCATGGTCGTCCCTCCGTCGCCGTTCGTCTCCCCCCATGCTAGGTGACGGCGGTCGGGACGTTCGAGGCGTTCGGGCTCGGCCTGCATCGGGATCGGGCGACCCGCAGCGCACGCGGCGGTCGCGCGAGTGCCATCATGCTCGTGACCATGCAGAGCAGCGCGATGGACCACATCCGACACCTCGCAGGCGTGATCGGCCCGCGCGGATCGACGACGCCTCAGGAGCGCGATGCGTCCACGTACGTGCGGGGACGGTTCGAGGCGGCCGGCCTCGAGACGCGTTGGGAGCCGTTCAGGGCACCGGTGAGCGGCTGGTTGCCCTTCGCGCTCGCCGCCCTGACCGGTCTCATCGGCCTCGTGTTGATCTCGCTGGACTCGCGCCTCGCCGCGGGCGTCGCGGCGCTGCTGATGGGCGTGGCGACCGCTTCGGTGTTCCTGGAGATGTACTTCCGGCCGAACGCGCTGCGAGTGCTCGTGCCCAAGGGCGACAGTCAGAACGTGTGGGCGCGCGTGCCGGCCGCTGGGAAGCCGACCAGACGGGTGGTGCTCGTCGGCCACGTCGACACGCATCGCACACCCTGGGTGTTCACCAGCCCGGCGCGGCTGGCCTTCTTCCGTGTGGTGACCACGCTCGGCGTGGCGGCGTTCGTGCTGGGCACCCTCGTGTTCGCCGCGATCGCCACCTTCGACATCGGCGCGCTGCGCGGGTGGTCGCTGCCGCTCGCCCCCGTCTTCCTCGTCGTGCTGGCGCTCACCGTCCAGCCCGACAGGACGCCGTTCACGCACGGCGCGAACGACAACGCGAGCGGCGCGGCGATCGTCGTGAGCCTGGCGGAGCGGCTCGCCCGCGAACCGCTGCCGCGCACCGAGGTCTGGGCGCTCGCCACGGGCTGCGAGGAGGTCGGCTCGTACGGCGCGCAGGCGTTCCTTCGTCGACACGCCGCTGCGCTGCCCGGCCTGTACGCGATCAGCATCGACAACGTCGGCGGCCGCGGCGCGGGCGTGTGCCACACGAGCGTCGAGGGGATGGTGTTCCCGCTGCGCCCCGCGCCCGAACTGGTCGCGGCCGCCGAGCGCGTGGCGCTGGCACGGCCCGAGCTGGGCGCGTACGCGTTGCCCTACACCACGCTGCACACCGATGCCACGGCGTTCATGAGCCGCGGCGTGCCGTCGCTGTCGTTCGTGGGCCTCACGCCCGCCGGCGTGCTCCCAGACTGGCACCAGGCCAGCGACAGGCTCGAGCGCGTCGATGCGGACACGGTGGCACGCACCGAGGCGTTCGTCCTGGCACTGCTGCGCGACCTCGACGCGAGCTGAACCGCCGACGGCACGGCCAGGTTGCCGATCGCGGCGGGCCGCCGGTCAGGGCGCGCGGGGCCGATCAGGGCGCGCCGTCGGTGCCGCGGTGACCGGCGAAGGCCGAGCCCGGCTCCGGCCCGCGCTCCGGAACGACGCCGAACGCATCGCGCCGGGCTGCGAACGCCACGTCGTCGGCGAAGCCGATGCGCTCGAGCCGCCGAGCGTGGGCCGCGCGCCGGATGAGCGCGTGGACGTCGCCCGGACCCTCGAGCGCCCGCAGCGCGAGTGCCGACGCGTCATCGAGGTCCAGGTCGGGGACCGACGCCACGAGCGCGTGCAACACGCAGGCGGCGCCCACCACGTCGTCGAGCGACACGGCGTCGTCGGTCCCAGCGCACAGCAGCAGCGCGCGGGCGGGCGCGAGCGCACGCAGACGCCGTGCCACGGCCGCCGCGTTCACCACCGCGCCCAACAGCACCGGGAGCGCGCCCGCGGCCTCGACGGCCCGCGAGCCGTTGGTGGTGCACAGCACGGCCTCGCGCCCACGCACGCGCTGCGGCCGAACCTCGAGCGGCGAGTTGCCGCCATCGAACCCTGGCAGCGCGACGCCGTCGCGCTCTCCGAAGAGCAGTGCGCCGCGCCGCTCCGCCTCGAGGCGAGCGCTCGCGACGTCGGCGACCACCCACAGCGCGCGAACCCCAGCGTCGACGAGGACCGTCGCGGTGGTGGTCATCCGCAAGACGTCGAACACGACCGCGACGTCCGGGGCCGCCGTGTCGTCGCGCGACGACACGGCGGCGTGACGATCCGCCGTCGGCACGTACGCGAGTTCGACCCGCATCAGGAGCGGCCCACGAGGCGACGCGAGGGGCTGGGCATGGGCGACGATACCGGAGCGCGTGGCAAGCTGGATGGCATGGACAGCGTCGTCACGTTCACCCTCAACCCCGCGGTCGACATGAGCACGTCGACCGCGTACGTCGTCGGCGACCGCAAGCTCCGCTGCGAGACGCGCGTGGTGGAGCCCGGCGGCGGTGGCATCAACGTCGCGCGCGTCCTGCACGAGTTCGGCGTGCCGAACGTGGCCTGGTGGACCCGCGGCGGCGACGTCGGTGAGCGCCTGGCCCACCTGCTCGACGCCACCGGGATCGACCACCGTTCGATCCCCATCGGCGGCGAGACGCGCGAGCACCTGACCGTGCTGGAGCGCGCCAGCAACCGGCAGTTCCGCTTCAACATGCCCGGACCGAGCCTCTCGGAGGCCGAGCTCGAGGCGTGCGTCGATCGCGTCTCGGGCATCGATCCGTCGACCCCCTACCTGGTGCTGTCCGGGAGCTTGCCCGAGGGCGCGCCCGACGACTTCTACGCCCGGCTGGCGCGCGCCGCGCCGAAGGGCTGCAAGGTGATCCTCGACACGAGCGGGGCCGCGCTGGAGCGCGGCGTGGAGGCCGACCTGTACCTGGTCAAGCCGAACGTGAACGAGCTCTCGGCGCTGGCCGGCACCACGGTCGAGGACGAGGAGCACATCCGCGACGTGGCACGCTCACTGCTCGCACGCGGCGGTGTCCAGGTCGTCATCACCTCGCTCGGCGCCGGCGGCGCCACCGCGACGACGCGCGACGAGCACTGGCACGTCCACGCCCCCACGGTGCGCTTCCGTAGCGCCGTGGGGGCGGGTGACAGCATGGTCGGCGGGCTCGTCGCCGGTCTGGCGCGCGGATGGCCGCTGTCCGACGCGATCCGTTACGGTGTCGCCGCCGGTGCGGCCACGGTCACGCGACCAGGGACGCAGCTGTGCACCCGCGACGACGTCGAGCGGTTGCTCGAACAGATGGCCTGATCGGCGCTCGCGTCAGGAAGCGTAGGCGTCCCTCGCCTTACCGCTGGTTCCAGGGCCTCTCGGCGCCCTCGGCCTGCCCGTGCTTCTCGGAGTCCTCACCCGTGCCCTCCGACGTGGGGTCGTCCTTCTCCTTGTCCTTGCCGTCCTTCCCGTCCTTACCCTTCTTCTCGGAGTCCTTTCCCTTCGACATCGCCGCGCCGACGACCTTCTCGACGAGGTCGGGCACCTGCTCGAACATATCCGCGAGCGCACCGCGCTTCCCGGGTGCGGCCATGATGCTCACGTCGCTTCCGCGCTTGACGATGAACGCGGCGGGCTCGATCCGCACGCCGCCGCCGCCTCCGCCCCCGGAGCCGCCCACCTTCTCGCCCTTGCCGCCCTCGTCGACGTCGCCGGCGCCGCTGCCGCCGCCGAACCCCACCATCACGCGCGAGATCGGCACGATCGTCGTGTCACCGACCACGATGGGGTCGCCGACGACGGTCTCGGTCTTCGCCAGTTCACGGACCTGCCTCGCAAGCACCTCGAGCAGTTCAGTTGGTTGCATGGTCACTCCTTCCCAGAGCCACGGCAAAGCGTGTATCGCGTCGCGGGCGACCCCGTTCGAGCCAGAAGACACGCCACGCCGCGAGCACCAGCACGGCGACACGGACGCGGAAAGCGATCGACGCCCGCCCGTAGGGCAGGTCGTCGATGAAGTCGGCATCGACGGTCAAGCGCGAACGATGCGGTTCTGGGAGCACCGCGCGCGCGCCCTCCGCGAACCCGTACGCCATGCCGGTGAGGGCCGGGTCGGGTGTCGCGATGCGCAGGTGCCCCTCGCAGGTCTCGACCTCGACGCGACGCAAGGCGTCGCGGGCGATCCGCGTGTACGATCGCACCTTTCGGACCGCACGCACCTTCGCCAGGAGGCCTCGTGAGCGCGGCGCTTCCCGACGCATGTGGTCGGTCTTCGCTCGCTCCTGTGCGCTCCCACGATCGGAGCGTCCCGCTCCCTCACCCACCCGGCGATGCAGGACGCGGACGCGCCACACGTAGATCTGCACGATCATCTCGGGGAACGCGAACGTGGCCTGGAGGATGCCGAGGCCGACCTTCCCCTGCACGGCGGTTCCCTCGACGAGAGCTCTGACCCGGAGCGTCGCGGCCAGTTGCAGGGCGACGATGAGCGCAATGCCGAGCAGTGTCCAGGAGGCCACGATGAGTGCGGTCATGAAGCGAGTCTATGGTCCGGCGCCGATCCTGTCGGTGACCGATCCGTAAGGAACGCCGTGCACGCTGCGACGCTCGCGGCCGCCGCGAGACCCACCCGTGGGCATCCGGTGAGGGGCGGTGCCGCCTCCGCAACCGCACTTGCCGCGCCGCCTCCACAGGAGGATGATGGGACGGAGCGTGTGTCGCGCCGTCTCTCGAGAACGACGCATGGCGCACCAGGGAGGCCTCCATGAGCAGCGATTCCCCCACACCCCTCGCCTACCTGGACCGGGCCATGCAGGCCCTGCGCAACCTCGGCCTGGTTCCCGACGGCGCCGCGAGCCACGAGGCCCCCATCGTCGCGCTGCTGCAGCAGATCAGCGACCTCGACGAGGACCGCGTGGTGGCCATCACCCGCACGCTGTCGCAGGCGTCGCTCTTCAACGAGGTGGTGCGCCAGCAGGTCGCCGCGATGGAGATCGGCACCCGCTATGAGCGCATCGTCAACGACTTCAACAGCATCCGCGACGACGCGCGCGCGATGGTCGACCAGGTCGAGGACGGTCGCATCTCGACCTTCGAGCGGCTCGCCAACGTGTGGATGAAGGTCACGCGCGGCGACATCGCACAGCGCTTCGACCGGATCAAGCGCACCTATCTCGACGTCAGCGCGTCGTCGCTCGACCAGATCCGCCGCGAGCAGACCATCCTCGAGGCCTACCAGGACTTCCGCGGCGCGCTCAAGCAGGCCGAGGTGCTGGCCTTCGAGGTGCTCGACACGGCCGAGGCCCAGCGGCAGGCCGCCAAGGACGCCGTGGGCGTCTCCATGCACGCGATCGAGCAGGCCGAGGGCGACGACGCGGCCGCGCGGGCGCGGCTCGAGCTCGCGCGCGACGAGGCCGTCCGCGCGCTGCAGACCTCGGACCGCCGCTACCAGATCGCCAAGGACCTCGCCGACAACCTGACCATCAGCTACAACACCTCCGAAGTGGTGATGGGGCGGATGATGCAGTCGCACACCGCCAAGGAGCGCGTCAACGCGCAGGCGATCAGCTTCTTCGGTACCAACGAGACGGTGCTCACGGCGCTGACCGCATCGTTCACCGGTCTCACCGGGCTGCACGAGGCCACCCGGACCCTGGACGCGATGAAGGAGGGCGTGAGCCAATCGCTCGAGGTCCTGGCCGACATGGGCGGCAAGGTCCAGGAGGAGGCGCTGCGGGCCGGGTACGGTCCGACGATCCGGGCGGACTCGGTGAAGCGGCTCGTCGACGCCGTGGTGGACTACCAGTCGCGCTCGCGCGAGATCATCGAGGAGATGCGCGTCCAGAGCACGGTGAACGCGCAGGAGATCGCCGGCGCGGTCGAGGACGGCAAGCGCCGCCTGGCCAAGCTGGCGCAGTCCGCGGCGGGCTGAGGCGCCCATGACGGACGCGGTTCCTGGCGTCCCCGAGGCGGCCGGCGGAGCGCCGCACCCCGGCGGCGTCGCGCTCGACGAGGTCATGCTCGCCATGGACGTCGTCGACACGCTGCGATACCGCCAGGTGCTCGTCGAGCAGGAGCTGCAGGGCGAGGCGCGCGAGGCGGCGCTGATCGAGCGACTGCGCGCGACCTACGCCGCGCAGGGGATCGACGTGCCCGAGCGGGTCCTTGCAGCGGGCGTCGCGGCGTTGCGCGAGGACCGCTTCGCGTACCGGCCACCGCCACCCGGATTCGCGACGACGCTGGCGCGGCTCTACGTGCACCGCGCGTCGCTCGCGGCACTCGTCGTCGTCGTCGTCGCGGTGATCGCCCTCGTGTGGGGCGTACGGCACGCCACGGTGGTGGCGCCTCGTCAGGCGCTCGCCGCAGACCTCGGAGCGGTGCACGCGCGGGTGTCGACCGGCACGAGCGCCCCCGAGGCGCTGCAGCGCGCCTCGACGACGCTCGCCGCGGGCGAGGCTGCGCTGGAGCGCGGCGACACCGCGGCAGCGCGTGACGCGCTCGCCGCGCTGGAGTCGCTCGCGCAGGTGCTCGAGCAGCGCTACGAACTCCTGATCGCGGCGGGCCCGAACGCCGTGAGCGGCGTCTGGCGCGTGCCGGACGTCAACACGGCGGCGCGCAACTACTACCTGATCGTCGAGGCCATCGACGACGCCGGCAGGCCCGTGCGGGTCGACGTGACCAACGAGGAGACCGGCCGCGTCGAGCGCGTGAGCACGTGGGGTATGCGCGTGCCTCAGGAGGTCTTCGAGCGCGTCGCCGCCGACAAGGCGGCCGACGGGATCATCCAAGACCGCCTCGTCGGCGCGAAGCGCGCGGGCGCGCTGGCGCCCGAGTACACCATCCCGACCAGCGGCGGAGCGATCACGCGATGGTGAGGAGAGCGTCATGACCACGGGACGGCAGGCGCTTGGGACGATCCAGGGCGCGATCACCCAGGAGCAGCAGCGGCTGGGCGAGGTCGAGCGGCGGATGTCGGAGGCGAGCCGCCGTCTCGCCGAGCTCGACGTTGGCCGCGGCGAGGCCATCGAGGCCCTGGCGCGCCTGCGCCTCGAGCACCTGGAGCAGGGCCGCGCCGCACACGGCGTCGCTGACGCCGACGCGCGCGTCCTGGCGATGCTCGAGCGCCGCCAGGACCGCATCGACGCGCTGCACGCCGACCTCGAACGGCTGGCGGCCACGGTCGTGACCGCCGAGGCCGAGCGTGAGCGCGTCGCCGACGCGCTCGAAGACGCCGAGGCCGTGCTGGACGCGGCCGAGGCGACGACGCAGGCTCGGCTCGAGTCGGACGAGGCGTACCGAACGGCGCGCACGCGAGCGAAGGAGGACGCCCGCACCGCCGACCACGCCGCCGGGAAGGCCGCTCAGAGCGCCGAGGAGCGCACCGAGAAGGAGCGCGCGTACCACGACGATCCGCTCTTCATGTACCTGTGGCGACGGCGCTTCGGGACGAGCGGGTACCGCGCCTGGGCCCCGATCCGCTGGCTCGACGGCAAGGTCGCTCGGCACGTCGGTTACGAGGGGGCGCGGCTGAACTACACCCGCCTGCGGGAGCTGCCCGAGCGGCTGCGCGAGCACGCCGAACGGGTGGCCGAGCGGGCCGAGGCCGCGCATGCGGCGCTCGAGGCGCTCGATCGTGCGGCTCGCGACGCGGACGGCGTCAGCGCGCTCGAGGCGGCTCGCGACGAGGCCGCCACGGCCCTCGCAACCGCCGACGAGCGCCTGGCGGCGCTCGCGACCGACAGCGACGCGGCGCACGAGGCGCTCGAGACCACGGCCAGGGGCGAGGACGACGACTACCGCGAGGCGCTCGCCTTCCTCGCCTCCGAGCTCGGCCGCGACGACCTCCAGTCGCTGCGCAGGGCGGCGCTAGCGACGCCGTTCCCCGACGACGACGCGATCGTCGCGCGGCTACTCGACCTGGAGCGGGACCGCGAGACGACCGACGCCACGCTGCGGGAGCTGAAGGAGGTCGCGGCGCGCAACCGCGAGCGCGTTCGCGAGCTCGAGCGCCTGCGCGCGGACTACACGCGTCAACGGATGGATCGACCCGGTTCGACCTTCGCCGACGGCACGCTCGTCGCCACGGTGCTCGCGCAGTTCCTGCAGGGCGCCATGACGCGCGACGCCCTGTGGCGCGTCCTGGAGCAGCAGCGCAGGCAGGCGCCGCAGCGCAGCGACCCGACCTTCGGCTCCGGCGGCTTCGGTCGTGGCTCGCCGTGGTCGAGCGGCGGCGGCGCGCCGCGAGCGCCGTCGATCCCTCGCCCGCCCAGCATCCCGCGAACCCCGAGCGGCGGGTTCGGCGGCGGCGGGTTCCGCACGGGTGGCCGGATCGGCGGGGGCGGGTTCCGCACCGGCGGCAAGTTCTAAGCGCGTCAGGCGCAGGGCGTGGTCGCAGTCGAAGCTGGCCGCTCGCTCACGCCGCGGCTTGCCCCAATGCGATCAGCGCGCGACAGGCTCGGAACACGGTCGGGAAGTCCTCGTGCTCGAAGCGCACGCTGCGGCCATCCAAGCGCTGGGCGCCCGGCATGATGGCCGCCAGGTCCGCCTGGACCGCCGACACGAACCGCACGTCCAACGTCAGCCGGCCCTCCGGCGGTCGCAGCACGCACTCGGGGTGCGGCCCCCGCAACGCCCGCGTGACGGCCGAGGCGATCGTGACCTTGGCCGGCCCCGGCATCAACGTCCGGGCCGCCGTACGCCCCGTCGCCCACTTCACCACCGCAACCTCGGTCGCGGGCAGCAGCTCCGCGACCTCGGCTGCGAGCTTGTCGTCGCCGCTGGCCATCACGACGGGAACGCCGAAGGAACCGGCCAGCATCGCGTTCAGGCCGAACTCACCGTGCGGCGCCCCGTTCAGCCGCAACTCGTCGACGACGGTGCCGACGTAGGCGTGATCCAAGATCGCCTCGGCCGTGCCCGGACGGGCGTGGTAGCCGAGGAAGAGCGCCGCGTCGAAGCCCTCGTCGACGCCATGCACCATGTTGAGCGCCTTCGGCTTCCCCGTGATCAGGTGCACCCGCTCGTCGAGCACCTCGACGAGGAGGTTGGTGTTGGGACCGTGCGCGTCGTTCACCACGACAGCCGAGGCACCGGCATCGAACGCCGCGGCGGCGGCCGCGTTGACCTCCGCGGTCATCAGCCGGCGCGCGCGCTCGTAGGCTTCGCCTCCGGCCGGGTTCCCCTGCTGCGACGTGACCACCCCGGCCACGCCCTCGATGTCGGACGACACGTACACGCGCATGCCCCACGCTCCTCTCGTGCTTCGGCGCAGGATACGGCAGCGCGGGCGCGGTCGAGGCGATGCAGATCAGACCACGCGGATCATCTGGCGGACGGCGCCGAGATGGTAGGCCGTGTGCACGAGCACGCCGAGCGCGCCGCGCAGGCGCTCCTCGTCCCACTCGTCGACGGCGAGCACCATGGCCCGGAAGCGCGTCAGCGCGGCGAGCAGCCGAGCGCGCGTCTCTTCCCAACGGGCCTCGTCGACCACGCTCGGCACGAAGCTCTTCGGCCAGTCGGCCTCCACGTCCTCACCTTGGGCGAGGCGCTCGAGCAGCTCGACGTAGTACGCGGCGTGCGACGCCTGGCCGGCGATGGTGGTGCTGCCCTGCGCGATCGTCTTCGACGCGCGCGTGTGGTCGACCTGCAGCAGGGTATGGAGCCAGCCAGCGTCGTCGTCGAGCACCGCGTTGCCCGGTGCGTCCTTGGGCGGTTCGCCGACGATCTCGTCGAGCAGGTACAGGTAGGTGCGGGTGAACGCGTCGCGGTCGATCGGGGCGGACATGGTGGCCTCCTGGACGCTAGGGTAGCGCGCGCCGCCATGAACGTGATGCCGCCTCAGCCACGCCGGCTCGAGAGACGGAGCGCACGCGCCAGCGCCATGGTCTCAGGTTCGGGCTCGACGCCGAGCTCGCGCTCGAAGGCTCGCCGTGCGCTGGTGAACGCACGCTCTGCGCGCGTCCGGTCGCCGCAACGCACGGACGCCTCGAGCAGCAGACGCAGCGCCTCGTCGTCGAAGGGGTCCGTTTGACACAGGCGCTCGGCGAGCGTCAGGACGTCGAGGCAGCGCCCCTCGGCCAGTGCGTTGCGCCCTTCGAGCAACGCGGCCGTGCGCCAGCGGGCGTGGAGACCGGCGCGCTCCGCGTCGATCCATTCCTGCACGTTGGGAACGTCGGGCACGTCGAGTCCGTCGAGGAACGCGCCGGCGTACGTTTGGACCACGGCGTCCCATCTCTGCTCGGCGACGAGCGCGTCGAACACGTCCGTGTCGCACGTGCCGGTCCAGCGGACGCGTGTCGGCTCGCGTTCGAGTCCGACGCCAGTAGGCGAACGCACGATGGTCTGCAGCGTCTGGCGCAGGTTGAGGCTCGCACCGTGGTCGTCGTGGTCGGGCCAGAACAGCGTCGCCAAGACGTCGCGTCGCACCCAACCGCCGGAACGCCCGAGGTACGCCAGCAGCGCGACCCAACGCACCGAGGGTAGGTCGAGGCGGTACTCGCCGAAACCGAAGCGGACCGGTCCCAACAGGTACAGTCGGGCGACCGACGAGGGGCCACGTCGACGTCGCAGCCGTTCGACGCGCGTGCCGCCCACGCCGCCTCGCGCCGCGTGCTTGCCGAACGCCGCGCTGCGGCGCCGCGGAGCCCGAACCCGTTCGATACCTCGATGTGGAACGCCATCGTGCCCAGATTGCCAAGTCATGCGCGCCCTCCCGTTCCGGTCGGTCCGGGCGTACCCCGGAGCCATGCGGCACTGTGGCGCGCGGTGCCCGTTCGTGGCCCGTCCACGTTCGCGGGCATGCATCGTCGGACATCACGCTGACATCACGCGGCGTCGGTCGGAGGGTCCTCATGATCGCCTTGGTCGAGATCGATGCCCCACTCGGTCGCTTGGCGCTCGAGCAGCGCCAGGTCCTCGGCAGCACCGATGGCGCGGAAGGCACGAACGGCGTCGCGGACGTACGGCGCCGCCTCTTCGCGTCGACCGGCGTCGGCGAGGCCCGAGGCGATCTCGTGGCGCGCGTACGCTGACCAGAGACGTTGCCCGCGTGACTCGGCGAAGGCGAGAGCGCGATGGCGGACGTCGAGCGATTCTTCGACCGCACCCAGGCTGTCCAGCGCTCCGCCGAGGTTGTGGAGGCAGAAGTAGTGCAAGCTCGCGACGCGCTGGGGGTCACCTTCCCCCCGCTCGAGCAGGCTCGTCGTGAGCACCACCGCTCGCTCGTTGATCGCGCGGACGTCGCGCCAAGCGTCCATGCGCGTCGCGACGTAACCGCGGCGTTGCAGCACCTCGCACACGAGGAGCGGATCGTCCCCCGCAAGCTCTTCGGCGGCATCGAGGTGCCGCGCGGCGAGCTCTGCATCGACCTCGTACATGGACGTCCCCAGGATCGCGTTGAGCATGACGAGTGCGTGCCGGTCTCCGGTGCGCTCGGCCATCTCCAGGGCACGCCGGTACGTTTCCGTTGCCGCGGTTGGGTCGCGGCGCAACACGCGTCGGGCGTTGGCGATCTTGACCAGGAGCGAGCGCGCACCGTCGAGATCGCCCGTCATCTCCGCGTGGTCGACCGCGCTCTCAGCCAGCGTGAGCAGGTCGGTACCAGTCGGGCGTGCCTGGAGCATGTCGGCGTCCACGACGAGGTTCTTCGCCATCACGACGCCCGCGACCGGATCGGCCTCCAGCGCTCGGCGCAGCGCGACCACGACGTCGGGCAGGTCGAGCTCGAGGCGGTCGAGTACGGCCGCGGGAGACGACCTCATCGACACGGCGCTGCGCGCCACCACCGCTGCGTAGAAGCGCCGGTGCTGCAGCTCGGCGGCTCGAAGGACGTCGGACGACGTGGACTCCCGAACGTACTCACGGAGCACTGGATGGAGCTCGAAGCGACCGAGGCCTCCGCCCATGCTACGTACGAGCGCCTGGTCGACCAGACGAGCCATGATCGGCAAGGAGGCACCGGCCACGGCGGTCGCCGCATCGAACGCGAAGCTCCCCTCGAACGTGGCGAGCGCACCGAGGCAGCGCGCTTCACGAGGGTCGAGGAGGGCGACGCTCGGTGCCAGTGCGGCGGTGACGGCACGATGCCGCGTTGGTCCGTCGACGGGTCCGTCGTCGAGGAGCTCGAGCCCGGCGCGCAGCGTGGCGGCGATCTCGGCAACGCTCAGGAGGCGCGTCCAAGCGGCCGCGAGCTCGATCGCCAACGCGTGCCCACCGAGCTGCCGGCACAACTCGTCGATCGTGTCACGGTCGCGATCGGCGGCCTCGTGCGGGTACCCGACGCGCACCGCACGCTCGGTGAACAGCGTGGCTGCGTCGGAACGCCCAATCGCTGCGCCCGCCATGTCGAGACCGTCGAGATCCAGCACGTGCTCGGCCTCGACGCCGAGCCGCCGACGGCTCGTAAGGAGCAGCGTCACGTCGGGGCAGCGGCGCGATACGGCGTCGACGAAGGCAGAGGCTTCGCGCACGTGCTCGACGTTGTCCAACACGACGAACCGCCGCTCCGACGCCAGCGCAGCGCAGAGCGCGGCTAGGTCGTGGGTGCGACCACCGGGCACGAGACGACGACTCACGTGCGCGGAGACGTCGACATCTCCAGGTGCCCCGTCGAAGGCAACGACGGTCACGCCGTCCGGAAAGCGCAGGACGTCGGCCTCGCAGCGCTGCGCGAAGCGAAGCGCAAGCCGCGTCTTGCCGACGCCTCCGAGTCCGACGATCGAGACGACCTTGGCACCACCTTCGATGAAACGGGCCAAGCGATCGAGCTCGCGCCTCCGTCCGACGAAGCGTGTAGCCCGATGCAGGATGGCCGCGTCGCCGACGGAAGCCCCGCGTACCGGTCGGAGCGGCGCTTCCACGGGAAGGCCGTACCCCTGTGCGGTCGCTCGGAGCTGGGCCGACTCGGGTAGTTGGAGACGCTCCGCGAGACGAAATGCC
Source organism: Trueperaceae bacterium (assembly GCA_007130445.1). Classification (GTDB taxonomy): domain Bacteria; phylum Deinococcota; class Deinococci; order Deinococcales; family Trueperaceae; genus CSSed10-48. Next base: position 19,317 of record SLSM01000057.1, read on the forward strand.
GTGCCGAGTTCATCGGGCTCGAACTCAGGAGCGCCGCGCACGCGCAGGGCTCGCCGAAGGTGGTCACGAGCGTCCTCGAGTCGCGCCTGGACGAGCGCGTCGCCCGCGAGATGCAATGAGGCCGTGCGCACCCGCGCGGCGATCGCCTCCCGCGTCTCGAACATCCATGTCTCGGCCTCGGGCCCGTGGGTCAGCTCGAGCGTCTCGAGGAACGGACCCGTGTACGCGCGTTCCACGTCGGCATAACGGAACGCATCGAAGGCGGCGAGGAGCATCCGGGCGTCGACGCGGACGGTCTCGGCGACGGAACAGGTCGCGCCGGACGCTTCCACGATCGCACCTTCACGCCGCAGGTGTCGCAGCGCCGTCGCGAGACTGTCACGCGGGTCGGCTGCCTCGTGGAAGAAGAGCTCGGCAAGGGCGCGACGTGCAGTGGGGCCCTCCATGGCGAGGAAAGCAAGAACGAGCAGCGGTTTCGGCCGCGTGAGCGTCGAGCCTTCGAGCAGGAGCGAGCCGAGTGTGCGGAGCACCGTCATGCGACGACGTCATGCCGCGCTGCACGGCGAGCGGCCGTGATCGGGCCAGCACGCACGAGTGAAGCCCCCTTCCCTCAACGACACGGAGGCACGCGAAGCGGGTCGGTGGCGGGAGTCGCCCCTGGCCACCCCGGCTCGATAGCCGCGAACGCCGCAGCGACCGGTGCCGCGAACGACGTCCCGTAGTACCCGAGCACCGGATCCTGCGAGCCGATCGGCGCCACGTACCAACCACCGAGCGCGTGGACGCGTTCCGACGCCTGCCGTTCCGTCTGCGTGAAGCCCGGTGCGTTCGAGTACGCCACCGTCTCGTGGTCCTCGTCCCAATGGCAGGCAGCTACGCCGAACACGCCGTCCCAGGCCGCCGGAGGCATCGGGAACGACAGGGCTTGGTTGCCGGCGGAGGCAACGAACGTCACGGCTTCGGGATGATCGAGCACGTCCCACTCGACGGCTCGTCGCGCTGCCACGTCCGTCGCCGCCAACGCCGCGAGCGTGAGTGCCTCGGTCACATGCGTCAACGTGGACGCGTCGACGCATGCGTACGGGTCGCCGCCGATGATGAACGGTGCGAGCAGACCGGTGAACGTCGCGCATGCATCGCGGAGCAGCTCGTCACGTCGCTCCTCGGGCAACGCCAGCACCAGCGAGTGAACGTACTCGACGTACGAGGCGAGCACATTACCGTCGGGATCCGCATTGGTCTTGAGGTACGCATCCGAGATGGCACAGTCGACCAAGCCCCAACTCATGACGACGACGGGCCGACGTCGCTCGGGAGCCGGTCCGTGTACGGCGTGCGCGTTCCGCAGCGCCGCCGTGATCGACGACGGCTCATCGAACCGCACGGCGAGCAGATGGACCTCGAGCGCTGCGTCCGAACGTCCAAAGGCACGACCCTCAGGGTCCGCACCCAGCGCATCGATGTACAGGACGGCGTGATCGGCGCTCAGCCGTTGCACGCCCACGATCGCCTGGTCGGCAGACGATCTGAGCGCCAACAAGAGTTGGTACAGAACGAGATGCCCATGCGGCACGTCGACGACCAGGTAGTCCTGGTCGGGATCGAGGCTGACGAACACGCCGTACAGGGTTTCCCAGAGCACCGGGTCCGGGCGCAGCGGTATCGGGCCAGCGACGGTTCCTCGTGTGTACGCGGTCGCTGCCAGTGCCGCGAGATCGAACTCGTCGATGATCACGATCGGCCGTGTCGCGCTCCCCTGAGCAAACGGCCACGCCTCGAGCGAGGACGGTGGGGCGAACCGCTCACCCGTGAATGCCGGCAGGGATCCCACGCCGAGCACCGGCGCGGACCATACAGCCAGCGTGCCGCCACCGTCCCACTTCGGGTTCGTGCCATGGCCCGCTGTGAAGATGCACACACCGCTGTCCGCATCGTCAATGGCGTCGTGCAGACTTGCCACGACCGCGCGACCGAGGTTCTCGGCGCGGTCGGTTTCGAACGCCTCCCGCATGCCGCCGTAGAGCGCGGGCGCGTCGGGGTGTTGGACGAACGCGTAGAACGCCGTCCCCGCGGGTGTCGCACTCCACACTTGCGCACTGGCCGCCGTCATCGACGCGACCGCGACAATGAGTGCTGCCCGAACGTACCTAGACTCGATTGGCATGCTCACCCTCTCTTGAACGCCGTCCGCATAGCGATCGTGCCGCGGTGGCGCCTCGAGAGCAGGCGCCATTCACCCGATCGTGGACGCGCGGGCCGGCGGACCGCCCATGGCATGCCGTGCACGGCTCCAACCGAGACGGATGGCGTCCAAGACGATCCACGACCGGATAGCGATCCGATACGGCATCGAGTACGACATAATCTAGCGCACGGACGACGCTTGCGTGTGGCGCTCGACGGTGGGTGCCAACGGATGCGGGCCGTCGACGCACACGATGAACGGCCCGAGCGTCTTCACCCGGGCCGAGTCGTGAGGCTATGGCTGGCGCGCTACTTGACCGCGTTCTTCAACGGGCTGCTGGGCTTGAAGCCCACGCGCTTGCGGGCGGGGATGGTGATGCGCTCGGAGGTGCCGGGCTTGACGCCGGTGCGCTCGCGCGAGGCGCGCACGTCGAACGTGCCGAAGCCGGTGATGGCGACGCGCTTCTCCTCGCTCAGCGCTTCGAACATCACGTCGAAGACGGCGGACACCACGTTGCTGGCCTGGGTGCGGTTGAGGTTGGTGCGTGCGCCGACGAGGGCGACGAGGTCGGACTTGCGGAGGGTCTCGATGTCTTTCATGTCGGTGCTCCTTCGTGTGCCGTTGTGGACGGGGGCACGCTATCACGTCGAGAAACCGCGGTCGGGGTACGTGGGCGGTCGCGACGACCGTCTCCGGGCCTCGGCGGTGCCGGACCGTGCCGAAGGTCATGCGGAGCGGGTACGACGACACGCAGGCGACGGAGCGAACGCCGTCGCCGTACGGTCGTGCTCGAAGGAGGCACCCATGCGCTTCAACCGCACGCACGTCGTCCTGTTCGTCCTCGCTCTTCCGCTCCTCTTCGGCCCCGGCTACCTCGTCGGTCGGTGGGCGTTCGGGGTCTTCGGCTGAGTGCTGGCCGGGCGCCGGGCGCAGGGCATCGTGTGCCGGGCCCGGCGCCCGTTGTCGAGCCGTGATCGACGTCAACCGACCGCCGAGCTCACACCGCCCCCGGCCCCTTCACGAACCGTCCCGGCGTCGCGCCGGTGTGCTCGCCGCCGCGCAGCACGCTCACGCCGTTCACCCACACGTCGTGCACCCCGACGGAGAGCTGGTGCGGTTCGTCGAAGGTGGCGCGATCGCAGATCTCCTCGGGATCGAGCAGCACCAGGTCGGCGAACGCGCCCGCGCGCACCACGCCACGCTCGCGCAGCGACAGGCGGTTCGCCACCGCGGAGGTCATCTTGCGGATCGCCTCCTCGAGCGTGAGCAGCCGCTCCTCGCGGACGTACTTCCGCAGCACGCGTGGGTAGGTGCCGTAGGCGCGCGGGTGGTACGGACCGAGCGGCTTCGCCCACGCCGGGTCGAAGCCGCCCGCGTCAGTCGAGAACGTCACCCAAGGCTGCACCAGCTGGCGCCGCAGGTTGCGCTCCGTCATCGAGAAGTAGATCGTGCTGATGCGTTGCCCCTCCGCGACGAGCAGGTCGAGCACGCACTCGATCCAGTCCTGGCCGCGATCCTCCGCGATCTCGGCCAGGCGCTTGCCCACGTACGGCTGGTGCTCCGGCAGGCGGAAACCGACCGGCATCACGCCCTGGGCGCCGTGGTCGGTCTCGAGTCCCATGCCGTCGTGGGGCTCGCGCCCCTCGAGCTGCGCGCGCACCCGGGAGCGCACGGCCGGGTCACGAAGCCGCTCGTACAGGTGTCCGCCCTCGGCCGTCCAGGTGGGCAGGATCGCCGAGAGCCCCGTACCCGAGGCCGGGTACGGGTACATGTCGGCGGTCACGTCGAGCCCACCCTCGCGGGCGCGCTCGATGCGCTCGATCACCGAGGCCATGCGCCACCAATGGGCCGGGTGCGACGCCTTGAGGTGGTAGATCTCGACCGGCACGCCGGCCTCGCGGCCGATCGTGAAGGCCTCGTCGAGCGCCTCGAAGATGCCACCCGATTCCGAGCGCAGGTGGGTGATGTACACCCCACCGAACGCGGCCATCGCACGGCACACCTCGATCAGCTCCGGCGTGTCGACGTACGCGTCGGGCGGGTAGACCAGTGCGTACGAGACGCCGAAGGCGCCGTCCTCCATCGCCTCCTCCAGCACGCGCCGCATGGTCGCGAGTTCGCCCGCGTCGGCCGGCCCCATCGCCATGCCCTTGCCGTAGCTGCGCAGCGTGCCGCCGCCCAGGAACGAGCCGACGTTGGGGCTCACGCCGCTCTCCTCGATCGCGCCGAGCCAGTCCCCGAAGCGCCGCCACGAGCGCATGCGCTCGAACCACGAGGGGTCGACGTCGAGCGCGAACATGGTGCGGCTCATGGGGTCCTCGATCAACCCGCCCTGCGGCGCCGGGGTCCACGCCTCGCCCATGATCTCGGTGGTGACCCCCTGCGTGATCTTCGAGAGGCAGCGTCCGTCGCGCATCAGCGGCAGGATCGCGTGGCTCTGGATGTCGATGAAGCCGGGGCACAGCACGCGCTCGCCAGCGTCGACGACCTCACGGCAGGCGCTCGCCTCGATCTGGCCGGGCGGCACCACGGCGGCGACGCGGTCGCCGCGCACGGCCACGTCGGCGCGGAACCAGGGGTTGCCGGTCCCGTCGACCACGCGGGCGCCTCGGACGAGCAGGTCGAAGCCGCTCACGCCGGGATCACCAGGTCGTCGAGCTCGCGCGGGTAGTCGGTCAGGAACTCGGGTCCGCTCGCGGTCACGAGGATGGTGTCGGAGTGGCGGAACCCCCCGAGCCCGGGGACGTACACGCCCGGTTCGACCGTGAAGAGCATGCCGCTCTCGATGACGGTGTCGTCGCCGATGTCGAGGAACGGTCCCTCGTGGTAGCGCAGGCCGATGTTGTGGCCTACGTGGTGGCGCCAGGTGTGGCCGATCCCGTGCCGTTCGACGTAGGCGCGCACGGCCCGGTCGACGCTGCTGCAGGTGCGGCCGGGCCGGCACGCGTCGATCGCGAGGTCTTGGAGCGCGAGCATGTGCGCGAACCACGCTCGCTGCTCGTCGCTGGGGTCGCCCAGCACCATGCTGCGCTCGAGTTCGCTCCAGTACCCGAACATCGGGCAGGTGGCGCCGGTGACGAGCGTGTCGCCCGGCGCGAACACCGCGTTGACGTTGAGTGCGTGGGGGAAGGCGCTGTGTGGACCGACCTGGCCGCGGTACGTCGCCCATGGGCCTGCGAGGCCCCACGTGAAGGCCCGGTACGTCCCCTGGTACGCCTCGAGGAGTTCCTTCGTCGCCTGCGCCGTGACCGCCTGTTCGACCTCGGTCTCGCTCAGGCCGGGGCGCGTCAGGTCTTGCAGCAGGCGGTGCGCTCGCGCGGCCCAGCGGGCCGATTCGCGGATGAGCGCGATCTCGTCGTCGCCCTTCACCTGCATCATGCGCTCGAGTTCGTCGTCGAGCGCCGTGAACGTCGCATCGGTCAGGTCGGTGACGGTCGGGCCGGTGTACCCCATCACCTTCGGGTAACCGGCACCGTCGCCCCCGAGGCGCGAGCGCAGGCCGAGCGACCGCAGCAGGTCCGCGAGCACGTGCATCGGGTGGCGCTCGCCGGGGAACTCCGGGTAGGACTCCACGCGATCGACGTGCGCGTACGCCTGAGCGTGCTCCAGCTCGAGCCGCGGGACGAACAGGACCGTCTCGCCGTCACCGGCGATCACCAGCGCGATCGGCCGCTCGGTGGGCACGAACGCGAAACCGGACAGGTAGAAGACGCGATGGTTCGCCCACCAGACGCTGACGTCGACGCCAGCCTCGCTGGCGAGCGAGGCGACGCGTTCGCGCCGCGCGTGATACGCCGCGGCGCCGATCGGTGCGGCGAGTGGGGTGACGGGTGGCTCGGTCATGGCGCCTCCAGGGCACGTGTGCGGGCGCACGCCCACCGTGCTCGTGGCGCCCATCATGCCTCGCGAACACGCGGTCGGGATCCGACGCGCGTCGCGCGCGTGGCACGACTCCCGCCACCGGAACGCGGCTGCGCGTCGTGCTAGCGTCGCGGCACATGGACAACGATCACGCCACACGCACCACGCCGCTTGAGCACGTCCGCTGGGGCATCATCGGCTGCGGCGACGTCACCGAGGTGAAGTCCGGACCCGCGTTCGCGCGCGTGCGAGACAGCTCGTTGACGGCCGTCATGCGCCGCGACGCCGCGCGGGCGCGCGACTACGCCGAGCGACACGGCGTCCCGCGCTGGACCGACGACGCCGACGAGATCCTGCTCGCGGACGACGTCGACGCCGTGTACGTCGCGACGCCGCCGTCGAGCCACGCGCAGTACGTCCTGCGCGCCGCCGCCGCGGGCAAGCCGGTGTACGTCGAGAAACCGATGGCGGCCTCGGCGGCTGAGGCCGAGGCGATGGTCTCGGCCTGTGCGAGCGCCGGCGTACCGCTCTACGTCGCCTACTACCGCCGGGCATTGCCGCGCTTCGAGCTCGTCCGGGAGCGCATCGCGGCGGGCGCCATCGGTGAGCCGCGCCTGGTCGCACTCGACCTGCACGTGCCGGCGCCCGCGAGCCCCGGAAGCGTCGGCTGGCGCTGGGACCGAAGCGTCGCCGGCGGCGGCATGGTGATGGACCTCGGCAGCCACGCACTCGACCTGCTCGATCACTGGCTGGGGCCCATCGCCTCCGTCGACGCGTTGCAGGCCACGCGCCTGGCATGGTCGAGCGTCGAGGACCAGGTCGTCGCCGTCCTCGCGTTCGATTCGGGTGTGCAGGGCAGCGCCATGTGGGGCTTCAACGGCGCGTCGACGCGCGACGCGATGACCGTGTTCGGGAGCGAGGGGAGCGTCTCCGTGCCGCTCCTGACGGAGGGGCCGGTGATCGTCGAGGGCGCCGGAGGCGCCCGCGAGGAGCGCGTGGTCGCCCACCCAGCGCACGTCCAGGAGCCGCTGATCGCGACCATCGTCGGCGAGCTGCTCGGGCGCGGGCCGGCGTGCCCGAGCACGGGTGCGAGCGCCTTGCGCACGCAGCGCGTCCTCGACCGCCTCGTCGCGCGTGGCGACGGCGGCGCTTCGGAATGATCGCGCTCAGCGCGGCGCCGCGAGCACTAGCGTCCAGTAGCTGAGGTAGACGCTCGCGTCGTCCTCGACGAGCGCCGCGCCGAGCGCGCTGAAGTCGGCGGCCATCAGGACGGCGCAGTGCGGCGGGCTCGCCAGGAACCCCGCCACCGTCTCGGCGGGGTCGACGTACCCGCCGGCGATGGTCTCTCCCCACGCTCGCGCCCGGTAGCCGGCCGCCGCGATGCGCTCGCCGACGGTGCTGCCCGACGGCGAGACGTGATCCAGGAACCCCTCGCTGGCCATGGCCCGCGAGTGGCGTTCGGCCGCGAGCGCAAGTGCATCGCTCCACGCCACGGGCGGAGCCGGGGCGAACGGTGCATCGCCGCAGCGCCGCGCGCCCGCGCGCGCCTCGTTGACGAGGGCGAGCAGCCGACTGGTGTCGGGTGACGGGGGCAGCTCGGGGGCCCGTGCCGCTGCGCTCGTGCTCGGCCCAGGTTCGGCCCGCGGCGCACACGCAGCGACCACGGCGACCACGGCGAGCAGCGCCAGCGCGGCGCATGCGCGGAGCGCCTCCTTCGCGATCGTGAACCCCGATCTGCTCGACATCTCGCCCCTCCCCGGCACGGGGCTCGCCCCGCGCGTCGCGCCCACGGTACCGATGCCGGGCGCATGGGCGCCGTGCGACGCGCCACGTCGAGCTCGCGGCAGCGACGGTAGCGGCTCGCTGACACGGCGTCGCCGACGGCGCCCTATCATGTGAGCGATGGCTCACCTCGCTGCCCTCCACATCCACCGCCGCGGGGGCCGACCCCGCCGACTCGCGCTCCTCGCGGCGCTGTTCGCCGTGCTCTTCACACCGTTCGCGGCCGCGCAGGGATCGCTCCTCGTCTACGCTGTCATCAACCAAGACGACGCCGAACTGCTCACCGACATGTTCCGTGAACGCACCGGCGTCGACGTGCGCCTCCTGCGCGGGTCGACGGGGGAGCTCGTCGCCCGAGTGATCGCCGAGCGCGCCTCGCCGCAGGCCGACGTCTTGCTCGGCGGCGCGAGCACGCTGCACATCTCGATCGCCGAGACGGGTGCGCTGTCGCCGTACGTGTCGCCGGCGGCGGCCTACCTGCCCGCCAGCGCACGCGCCGAGGACGGCACGTGGACGGGCTTCTACCTGACCGCGTTGGGGATCGGCGTGAACGAGGAGCGCTTCGCCCAGCGCTACGGCGATCGCGCGCTGCCGACGACCTGGGAGGACCTCCTCGATCCGGCCTTCGCTGGCGAGATCGTGCTCACCGACCCCGTGGCCTCGAGCACGGCGTACCTGTTCGTGCAGCTGCAGCTGCAGCGCCTCGGCATGGACGCGGGCTGGGACTATCTCGAGACGCTGGCGCCGCTGGTCGGCCAGTTCCCGAGCAGCGGCGGGGCCCCGCCCCAACTCGTCGGCACGGGCGAGTACACGCTGGGCGTGTCGTTCGTGCACGCGTTGGCGCGTTACCGCGCGCAGGGCTTCCCGGTCACGCTGATCGTCCCACCGTCGACGGCCGGCGAGGTCGGCGCGGTGTCGATCATCGCGGGCGGGCCGAACCCTGAGAACGCACGCCGCTTCGTCGACTTCATCCTGTCGGCCGAGGCGCAGCAGGCGTTCGTCGATCAGTCGCTCACCACGGCGCTGCACCCTGACGTCGTCGCGCCCGCCGCCGCCGTGCCCTTCGCTGCGTTCGACCTGATCGATTACGATCCCGAGCTGGCCGGTGAGCAGCGCGACGAGGTGCTGTTGCGCTGGCAGTCGGTGGTCGATTGACCGACGCGCTCAGGCGCAACGTGTTCGGGACGCCGGGCTGGTGGCGCGGCGATCCGTGGCTCCCCGTCACGTTCGTCGCGCTCGCCGCGTTCCTGGCCGTGTTCGTGCTCTACCCGTTGGTGATCGTCGCGGCGGCACCGGGCATCGAGGACTGGTCGCGCGTGGTGAACACCCCGCGCTGGCGCCACGCGACGCTGAACACGCTGACGATGGTGGCGCTGTCGACCGCGTCGTCGCTCGTCGTGGGGTTCGTGTACGCGTTCGCGGTGACGAAGGGGCAGGTGCCAGGGCGACGCCTGTTCGAGGCGGTGCCGCTCCTCTTGCTGGTCACGCCCCCGTTCGTCGGCGGCTTGGCGTTCCTGCTCCTGCTCGGCCGGCGTGGGCTGGTCACGTCGACGCTGCTCGGCCTCGACGTCTCGATCTATGGTTGGCACGGCCTGTGGCTCGCGCAGACGTTGTCGTTCTTCCCCGTCGCCTACGTGATCCTGCGCAGCACGCTGTTGGGCATCGATCCGACGCTCGAGCAAGCCGCCCGTGACCTGGGCGCGTCGCGCGGCCAGGTGTTGCGCACGGTCACGCTGCCGCTGGCGACGCCGGGGCTGCTGGCCTCGGCGCTCTTCATCGCGATCGCGGTGCTCTCCGATTTCGGCAACCCGATGCTGATCGGCGGACGCTTCCGGGTCCTCGCGACCGAGGTGTACACGCAGCTCACCGGCTGGGCCAGCGTCGGCACGAGCGCGGCGCTGGGACTGCTGCTGCTGGTACCGGCCGTCGTCTTCTTCGCACTGCAACAGAGCGTGCAGCGGCGAACCAGACAACGCTTCGCGACGGTGGGTGGCAGGGGCGTCAGCCTCCCCGAACCGCCACCCTCGGCGCCGCTGCGCGCGGCGCTGTTCGCGACGTGCACCCTGGTCACGCTGTTCGTCGCGGCGACGTACCTGGTCATCGTGCTCGGCGCCATCACGCAGGTGTGGGGGGTCGATGCGAGCGTCACCACCGATCACGTACGCGGCGTTGTCAGGCACCTGCCGGCGCTCGCGAACAGCCTCGGTTTCGCGCTCCTGGCCGCCGGCGCCTGTACGGTCCTCTCGCTCCTCGCGGCGTACCTGGTCCAGCGCTGCGGCGTGCCGTTGCGCTCAGCGCTCGACCTGAGCACGCTGCTCCCGGCGGCGATCCCGGGCACCCTGATGGGCGTGGCGTTCGTGCTGGCGTTCAACACGCCGCCGCTGCGGCTCACGGGCAGCGGCGCGATCATCGTGCTGGCGATGGCGGTCTCGTACGTGCCGGTCGGCTACCGGATCTTCGCAGCCGCGCTGGCGCAGCTGCAGCCGTCGCTCGACGACACGGCGCGCAACCTCGGGGCGTCGCGCATGCGCACGCTCGTCGACGTGATCCTGCCGCTCGTGCGCGGCGCCGCCACCGCCGCGTTCGTGTTCTGCTTCATCCAGGCCGTCGGGACCCTGTCGGCGGTGATCTTCCTGGTGTCGTTCGACACACCGCTCGCGAGCGTCACCATCTTGAACCTGGCGGAGCAGGGCCAGTGGGGCCGAGCGGCCGCCCTCGCGGCCGTGCTGGTGAGCGTGACGTTCCTGGCCCTCGCCGCGGTGCGCGGCGTGGTGGGTCGGGGCTTCACCAGCCTGGTGGAGCGCTAGGCTCAGCGCCGCCACGGCGCGCGCAGCAGCGCGTCGACGTCGACGTCCTCGTGGACGCTCGTGACGGTGAACACGGCCCAGGGCGGGTCGTCGTCCCAGGCGACCCTGCCGACGCGGGGCCGCCACGCCCCGTCGATCAGGGTCCAGCCCTCCGCCTCGTTGCGCCAGGTGCTCGTCTCGGTTGCCTCCGCGCCGGCGTAGCGCTGGGCGACGAGCCCGGCGATGTCGCCTTCGGCGTCGAAGGTGACGAGCGCGCGCAGTTCGCCGTCCTCGAACGGCACGACGAGCGCCGCGACGCCGTCACCGGCGTCCTCCCACCGGACGTCTGGGTGCGTGACCCACAGCGTCGGGAACCACACCGCCTCGGCCCACAGCGCGAGCGCCGCGCCCTGCGCGAGCGCCGACGTGTGCTCCTCGACGCCGAACGGGAGCGCCATGCGCGCGCGGCCGTCGACGTAGCGCTCGTCGACGCGCAGCACGTTCAGCCCGAACCAGGTGATGGCGATGTCGTGCGCGTAGGCGTTGCCGGCGTCGTGCACGAACCGGAAGCGCGCCGGCAGGTACCACGGGCCGGCGGGCTTGAGCCAGCCGTGGCCGCTCACGACCACGCCCCCCGGCGGCCGGACGCTCGTTCCGTAGCGCCGCTCGAAGAAGCGCGCCACGATCGAAGGCAGGCCGTCGGGCAGCGGCTGCTCGGCCAGCGGCTCGCGCTCGGCGGCCGCGACCGGCGGGGGTGCGGACGGGACGACCGTGAAGCCGCCTACGACCAGCACCACCAGCGCGACGAACAACGCGACACCCCACGTGGCCCCGCGTCCCCTCCGTCGTCGCTGCATCGGCGCCCTCCTCGAGCGGCGCCCCGGCGCCACATCCCAAGCCTACGGAGTGCGCGTCGATCCGCTCCATCGGCGAACGTCCCGATCGTGCGCGGTCCGTCGGGCGAGGGTGCTAGCCTGCACGTGCCATGACGTCGCGATGCCAGCACAGCAGGCGGGCGTGAGCACGCGCGTGCTCGCGATCCCCACCGGGCTCGCGAACGCCTATGCGATCCCATCGCCGGACGGTGTGACGCTCGTCGACACGGGAGGGCCCGGGTGCCTCGGGCGCCTGCGGGGGGCCTTGCGGCGCCACGGCATTGCTCTGTCCGACGTGCGCCGCGTCGTCATCACGCACGCGCACGTCGACCACACCGGCTCGCTGGCCGCCCTCCTGGACGCGTGCGACCCGGTCGTGATCGCGCACGCGCTCGACGCTCCCTTCGTGCGCACAGGCACCAACCCGCCGTTCGCCGAGCCGACGTCGCTCGGTATGTTCGACCGCCTGATGGCGCGCCTGTCGAGCGCATCGGCGGCACCCGCTCGTGTCGACCGCGAGGTGGATCACGACGAGCCGCTCGACGAGATCGCACCGGGGGCCCGGGTCGTCCACCTGCCTGGACACACTCCAGGCCAGATCGGCCTGTGGCTCCCCGACCGACGCTTCCTCATCGCTGGCGACGCGGCGCATCACCTGCTGCTGTGGCGCCTGTCGCTGCCGTTCGCGGCGTTCACGTCGGACATGGAGCAGGCGCTCGCGAGCGTCGAGCGAGCGGCCTCGTTGACGCCGCTCGGCCTCGGGCTCGGTCACGGTCCGCCGCTGCACTCGCTCGCGACGACCAAGCTGCGCCAGCTGTTGCGCCGGCACGGTCGCGTGCCTACCGCCTCGTCGTAGCCGGCGTCGCCGGCGTTCTCGGCGCAGCCGCCAGTGACGCCCTACCGGCCACCGCGTCTCGCGAAGCGCTCCGGCGCCAACGGTGCGAGGTCGACCTCGGGCGTGCGCCCCGCAACGAGGTCGGCGACCAACGCTCCCGTCACCGGGCCCAGGCTGAACCCCATCATCCCGTGGCCCGCCGCGATCACCACCCG
>SLSM01000140.1 GCA_007130445.1 Trueperaceae bacterium
CCGGCGGCCTCGAAGGCGGCCTGGTTCCAACCGAGCACGTAGCCGTAGCCGAGGACGACGACGCAGAGCGTCTGGCCTTCGTACTCGCATACGGACTGCACGGGGCTCCAGATGTCCATCACGTCGGCGATCCCGGCGAGGCGATCGTCGAGCGGTGCCAACCAGCCTTCGGTGGCGTAGACCATGAAGTTGGCTGCCGGCAGGTGCAGGATGTCGGGCGGGTTGCCGCCGGCGAAGCGCGTGACCATCGTCTGGTTGTACGAGGCGAAGGGCTCGTGCGTGAACTCGATCGTGACGCCGGGGTTCTGCGCCTCGAACTCGGCGATGAGCGCGCGCCACCAGTCCGAGGTGCCGGGCTCGGTCGCTTGCCACGACGGCATCTCGAGCACGATGTTCTGGGCGAACGTGCCACCGGCCGCGACCGCCCCGATGAGGGCGAACGCGAGCACGTAGCGGCGGATCGATCGGAAGATTCGCATGTGGACTCCTGGTCTCGGGAGAGGTGTGGGGTGCGGGCGGGCGTCAATCGTTGGCTCGTCCAGCGTCCCTCCCTTCCGGACGGGTCACGTCCTCGATCAGCGACTCGCTTGAACGCCGCAGGTGCGCCTCGAGCGCGCGCTGCATGGCGTCGACGTCACGCGCTGCGAGCGCCTCGACGATCGCGAGGTGCTCGGCCGCTTCGACGCTCACGCGGTCGAGCCAGGTGTCGGCGTCGAGGTGGGCACGGGCGATGCGCAGATGCGCGCGGAGGTCGTCGTACATCGCGAGGAGCCGGCGGTTCCCCGCGAGCTGGACGATCCGGTAGTGGAAGGCGAAGTTCTTGGCGTCGTGCATCTTGGCCGCAGCTTGTGCGTCGCTGGAGTCGGCGACGCAGCGCTCCATCTCGTGCATGAGCGTGCGAAGGTCGGCCACGTCGTCGTCGCTGGCGCGGACGCAGGCGGTCTCGCAGGCGAGCACCTCGAGCGCGCGGCGCACGTCGAGCGTCTCGGCGTAGTCCTCGCGCGTGAACGACGTGACGAAGGTGCCGCGGCGCGGCTGCACGTCGACGAGCCCATCGGTGGCGAGGACCGCCAGCGCTTCGTGGACGGGCGTGCGGCTGACGTCGAGTCGCCTGGCGATCTCGTCGACGTTGAGCTTCGATCCGGGTGCGAAGGTGCGGTTCACGATGCCCTCGCGCAGCACCTGGTAGACGGTGTCGGTCACGCGTTCGGTCTTGATGGCCTGCAGCACGCCTTCCGGCAACCGGCGCACCCCCCTTCCTTTGGTCGTGTAGTATCTGAAATGTTACACATCACGCACCGCGTGTCAAGGCGCGAGCGGCGCTACGCTCCGGTCCCGCTGCGCCGTCACCGATCTCCGGGAGGTACGTCATGGCCGTCGATCCTCACTCGCCCGCTCCCCGCGACCCCGCTCAGGGCCACGGCGGCGCGCAACTCGACAAGGCGACCATCGTCGCGGCTCTCACCGCGCACGCCGGCCTGCGCCTCACCGCCGACGAGCGCGAGCGGCTCGAGGAGTATGTCGACACCGTTTGGGAGATGGCGGCGAGGTTGCGAGACGTCGACACTCCTGGCCTGGAGGGCCTCCGGACGCAGATGCCGCTGCGGGCGGCGTACGCCAACCGCGAGGGACCCGGTGTGGCGCCGGCGGCGCCCGGTCGGCCGCCTGGTCGACGTTCGGGCGTCCCCGACGCGCTTCTCGACGGTGGCCTCGTCACGCTCGCGCAGGCCGTCGAGCGCGGCGATATCACGCCGTCCGACGTGACGCACGCGGTGCTCGAGCGCATCGAGCGCCTCGACGGCGCCGTGCGCTCCTACATCACGGTGGACCGCGAGGGCGCGCTCGCGGCCGCCCACGGGCTCGACGCAGAGGTGGCGGACGGCGGTCCACGCAGCGTGCTGCACGGCGTGCCGATCGGCGCCAAGGACAGCATTCCCATCGCAGGTATGGCGTGCACCTACAACTCGCCGCTCATGCGCGATTGGGTGCCCAAACGCGACGCGGAGGCGATCCGGCGGCTGCGCGCTGCGGGCGCCGTGATGGTCGGCAAGCACAACCTCAACGAGTTCGGTTGGAGCCTCCCAACCGAGGACGACCTCGCTCCGCCGCCGCGCAACCCGTGGTTCCCGTCCGAGCGCTCCGTCGGCTCCACCAGCGGCGGCGGCGCGGCCGTCGCCGCAGGCCTCGCGCTCGCCGCCATCGGCACGGACGGCGGCGGATCGATCAGGCTCCCCGCCGGCCAGCACCTGCTCTTCGGCGTCAAGCCCGGCCACGACGACGTGCCCCGCCAAGGCGTAGGGGAGGGGAGCCTGTCGGAGGTCAGCGTCCTCGCGCGCACCGCCCCGGACGCCGCGGCCGTCCTCGCAGCGATGCAAGTCGACGTCGACGCTCCGGGCGCCGACGAGCGGTTACGGCGCGAACCCACCGAGCGCGCGGCCGCCGTGCAGGTACCGCTCGGCGTGCTGCGGCTCGGCGTGCCCGAGGGGTACCTCGCGGACGTCGGGATGGAGGCCGACGTCGCGAGCGCCCTCGCCGACGTCCGACGTGCGTGCGAAGAGCTCGGCGTGGAACTCGTGGGCGTGCCGAAGGAGGCGCTCGATGTCCTCCACGACGCCGTGCGCGCGAACTTCGTCATCATCGCCGCCGAGCACTTCTACGATCACGAGGGCCCAGGCGCCGACCGCAGCCGCTACGGCGAGAGCGCCGGCTTCTACAACCTGCCGGGCTCGTGCCTCAGCGCCGCGGACTACCTGCACGCCCTGCGGGTCGGTGGCATCGCACGCGAGGCCATCGACGCGGTGTTGGGTGGCGTCGACATGCTCCTCACACCCACGTCGCCCGTCACG
>SLSM01000026.1 GCA_007130445.1 Trueperaceae bacterium
CCAGGACGGCGCGCGCCAGGCCGGCGGCGGTAGCCGCGGAGCGCTCCGGGGTGAGGACGCGAGCGGCGCCAGCGGCGTGGAGCGCGGCCGCGGTGCCGCTCCCGACGGCGGCCAGCCGGGCACCATCATCGAAGGGGAGGCCCAGCGCCGACCACGCCTCGACGGCGCTCCGGCTGGGGTAACAGCGCCACGGCAGGCCCACGAGCTGGGCGGCCGACCGCTTCGTCACGTCGTCGAGGAGCGGCGCCGTGGCGATCGAAGGCGTGTGCACGACCTCGTGGCCGAGCTCGCGCAGCGCGGCCGCGAGCGCCTCGAGACGGCCGCTGGAGTGGGTGAGGGCGATCCTCACGGCGCCGCCGCCGTCGGCTGACCGAGGGCCTCGTGCCCGAGGGCCTCGTAGGTGAGCAGCGCCAGCCCCTCGGGATGCGGGTGGCGCACACGCGCCTCGCGCCCCTCGAACCAGGCGACCATCGACAGGCTCACGCCGTCGCGCCAGGCGTGCGCGGCCAGCGCCAACTGGCAGCCTGCCTGCAGTTGGGCCATCAGGCCGCGTTCAGCCGCCACGGTCGGGTAGCCCGCGACGTCGTGCAGGTCGGTGAGCCGGTCCGCGAGCGGATCGCCCCGGCGTACCTCGAGCGCCAGCGCGCCTTGCGCCGGTGCCGGGACGAACACCTCGGGGTCGAGGTCGACGCGCACCAGGTCGCCGAGGTCGAGCGCGAGGCGATCGAGCCCGGCGGCGGCGAGCAGCACGGCGTCGAACGCGCCCTCGCGCAATCGGCCCACGCGCGTGGGCACGTTGCCGCGCAAGGGCTCGGTGTGCAGGTCGGGGCGCAGCGCGCCGATCAGGGCGCGTCGCCGCACCGCGCTGGTGCCGACGGTCGCGCCGGCCGGCAGCGGCAGGACGCCACCGCTCGCGTCCAGACGATCGGGCCGGATGAGCAGCACCTCGTGCACGGGACCGCGGGCCGGGACGGCCGCCAACTCCAGCCCTTCGGCGGGGAGCGACGGGAGGTCCTTGAAGGAGTGGACGGCGACGTCGGCCTCGCCCCGCAGGAGCGCTTCCTGGACGGCCTTCGTGAACACGCCCACGCCGATGCTGGGGATGGGCGCGTGCGAGCGGTCGCCGCTCGTCTCGACCAGCACCAGCTCGCTGCGCGTGCCGAGCGCCTCCAGGCGCTCCGCCACGAAGCGCGCTTGCCACAACGCCAGGTCGCTGCCGCGCGTGGCGATGCGGACGATCGTGTCAGACGCCACGGCCGACCTCCTGCTCGAGGGTGCGCGGCAGGCCGGTCTCGGCGAGGAACGTCGCCGCGGCGGCCAGGCCGTGCTCACGCGCCACGGCCCGCAGACCCTTGATCGGTACGCGCGCGACGGCCCGGGCGAGGCGCTCCGCCTCGTGAGCGGGGAGCGCGTCGCCGACGAGTTGCGTGTAGTGGTCGACCAGCGCACGGATCGCCGGTGCCAGCGCCCGCTCGTTCCACGCCCCCACAGCCTCGTCGAGGCCGTTGCGCAGGAGCCGCTCCGCATCGGCCAGCCGATCGACCAGGGCGGCGCGGCGCGCCTCGCCGGCCTCGCGCAACCCGTCGACGCCCAGGATGCGCACCCCAGTGGGCGCGTCGGCCGGGTCGACGCTGCGGGGGATGCCGAGGTCGACGACCAAGCGTAGACCTGTGACGCGCTCGAGCACCGAGCGCACCAGTGCGCCGCGCAACGGGGCCGCCGACACCAGCACGCGTGCCTCGAGCGGCTGCGCGAGGAAGTGCTCCAGGTCGCACACGTCGGCATCGACCTTGGCGGCCAACGTGCACGCACGCTCGCGGCCGCGGTTGACGATGGTGAGCGAGACGCCCGGGATGCTGCGCAGGGCGCGTGCGGCCAGGCCGCCCATCTCGCCCGCACCCAGGACCACCGCACGCGCGCCGCCGTTCAGGGCGGCCTCGACGTCGACTCGGGCGAGGCTGAAGAGCGAGGTGTGCAGCGGAGCCAACGCGATCTCCCGCCGCACCTGTTTGGCGAGCCGCAGCGCGGTGTCGAACGCGAAGGCGAGCTCGGCGTCGCCGCGACCCGCCGCGCGCGCGGCCGCGTACGCGTCGCGAACCTGACGCATGATCTGGTCTTCGCCGGGGTTGAGCGACTCGAGCGACGCCGCGACGCGCGCGAGGTGCTCGAGCGCCGCCTCGCCGTCGTAGGCGTAGGGCCTGCGGGTCGAGTCGGCAGGCGTGAGCGCGCTGCGAACGCGGTCCAGTCCGACACCGGGGGGTCGCACCAGCACCACGTCCCAGCGGTTGCAGGTGGCGATGAGCGCCCACGCCCGCACGCCGACGCGGCCGAGACGCTCGCCCAGCCCCGGCTCGGGGAACGCGTCGTGCCACGACTCGAGCGCGGCGATCCCGCCGCGCCTGTGCGAGACGCCGATGAGGGTGAGTCCTTCCACGACCTCCAAGCCTAGGCCGGGAACGGCGCGGGAAGTGTCACGAGACTGTCACGGCTCGAGCTCAGGGATGCGGTGCGTCGCGGCCGTACGCGGCGTAGAAGGGCGGGTTTAGCAGGTCGCGCTTGCCGTAGCGCAGTGCCGCCTGGCCGCCGACCTCGCACAGCACGCCCCCGGCCGCCTCGAGCACCGCCTGCGACGCCGCGGTGTCCCACTCCCAGGTGCGTCCCATGCGGGGGTAGAGGTGCGCCTCGCCGGCGGCGATCAGGCACGCCTTGAGGGCGCTGCCACGCTGTTGCACGTCCAGCCGGTGGCGCTTCGCGAGCTCGGCGAGGAACGCCGCGGTGCGCTCGTCGCGGTGCGTCCGCGAGGTGAGCACCACGAGCTCGTCGCCCGCGGGTCGGCGCACGG
>SLSM01000377.1 GCA_007130445.1 Trueperaceae bacterium
ATCGACGCACGGCGCCCCGTGGAAACGCTGCATGGAAGGACGCCCGCGGTCGGCCGCCGCGCGACCGCCCGCGCTCCGGCGCACCCGAGGGCGCGGTGACGGAGCGCGGGCCATCGTTCGCGTCGGCCCCGCGGGCGTCCCTCCTAGCGCACGGTAGCACCTGCAGGGGTCGGGTAGCATGGGCGGCATGACGCGGCTGCTGCTCTGTGACGACCACGCGATGTTCCGTCAAGGCCTTCGGAGCATCCTCGAGAGCGAAGAAGGCTTCCGGGTGATCGGGGAGGCTGCCAACGGTCGCGAGGCCATCAGGCACGCGCTCGACACGAAGCCCGACGTGATCCTGATGGACATCCAGATGCCAGAGCTCGACGGTGTGGCCGCCACGAAGGCCATCCTCGCCGAGCACCCCGAGGCGCGGGTGATCATCTTGACGATGTATCGCCAGGACCGCTACGTGTTCGAGGCGGTGAAGGCCGGTGCGCGCGGCTACCTGTTGAAGGACGCCAGCGCCGAGGACCTGCTGGACGCGATCCATCGGGTCGCGGCTGGGGAGACGCTGTTGTCGGCCGAGATGGCCGCGTCGATCCTCGACGAGTTCCGCCGCTACGGTGAACTGCCGAGGCACCCTGAGCACGCCATCAGTGAGCTGACCGAACGCGAAGAGGACATCCTGCGGTTGCTGGCGCAGGGCTCGTCGAACCAGGAGATCGCGCTCGCGCTCGGCGTCTCGGAGAAGACCGTGCGTAACCGCCTCTCCGAGATCTTCTCGAAGCTGCGCCTCAACAACCGCACGCAGGCCGCGCTGTACGCGCTGCGTGAGGGCATCGCGACGCTCGACCCCGGCGGCGACGGACGGTGAACGCGGCGCGTCCCGGCACGCCTCCGGGGCGTGCCGCGGCGCTGGCACGCTCGATCTGCGAGGTCCCCGCGCCGCCCTTCGGCGAGGCGCGGCGTGCCGCGTTCGTCGCCGAGCTGTGGCGGGCCGCGGGTCTGGACCCCCGCCTCGACGCCATCGGCAACGTCCTGGCCGACGTGCCCGGGGGGCGTGGTCCGCGCGTGGTGTTGGCGGCGCACCTCGACACGGTCTTCGATGCGGGCACCGACGTGACCGTTCGCGACGAGGGCGATCGCTGGTACGCGCCCGGTCTCGGCGACAACAGCGCGAGCCTGGGCGTCCTGACGGCGACCGCCGAGGCGATCGCCGGCGGCGCGTTCTCGCAGCGGCCGCGGTTGCTGCTGGCCGCCACCGTCGGCGAGGAGGGCCTGGGGGACCTCAGAGGCGCCAAGGCGCTCGTCGCGGACGTGCGCGGGGAGGTGGACGCCTTCATCGCCGTCGACGGGCACCTGGGCGGCGTGGTGCACCAAGGGGTCGGGTCGGTGCGTTACGAGGTGCGCTTCTCCGGTCCTGGTGGTCACTCGTGGGGGGACTTCGGCGCGCCATCGGCGCTACACGCTCTCGGTGACGCGATCCATGCGCTGACGCGCATCGAGGTGCCGCGCCTGCCGCGCTCCAGCGTGAACGTCGGCGTGGCGCGCGGTGGCACGACGGTGAACGCCATCGCCGAGGAGGCCATGTGCACCGTCGATCTTCGCAGCGTCGACGCCGAGGTGTTGAAGCGGCTCGCGGGCGACGCCGAGCGGCGCATGCGTTCCGTCGCTCGGCGTCACGGCGTGACGGTCGAGGTGGAGCGCGTGGGCGATCGTCCGGCCGCGTCGGGTGGGAACGAGGCGCTGGTCGCTATGGCCGAACGGGCGCTGCGGTCGCTCGGTGTCGAACCGCAGCGCTCGGCGAGCAGCACCGATGCGAACGCTGCGATGGCGGTCGGTCTGCCGGCGCTGTGCTTCGGCGTGTACCGAGGCGGCGACGCGCACCGCGCGGGCGAGTGGATCGAACCCGCGTCGCTCGACGAGGGGATGGTCGCGCTAGGCGCGCTGTTGGCGGTGCTGGCGACGCTCTGAGGCGTTGCCGCGCGCCCGCCGCGGCGCACCATGCGACGGCGCGGCGTCAGGTGTCGACGCTGCCGCTGCGCTCGCGGCGGGCGCGGAGCGCGAGGCCGTCGACGCGTTCGTTGGCGTCGTGGCCTGCGTGGCCGCGCGTCCAGCTCCACGTCACTTGGTGCGTGCCGGTCAGCTCGAGCAGGCGCTCCCACAGGTCGCGGTTCTTCACGCTCTGACGGCTCGCCGTGCGCCAGCCGTTGCGCTGCCAGCTGACGAGCCAACCGTCGGTGAAGGCCTTCTTGAGGTACTGGCTGTCGGTGACGATCTCGACCGTGCAGGGCTCGGTCAGCGCCTCGAGGGCTCGCACCGCGGCCGTGAGCTCCATGCGGTTGTTGGTGGTGCCGGCTTCGAAGCCGCTGGCGCTGCGCTCCTTGCCCTTGTACTCCAGGAGGTAGGCCCAACCTCCGTCGCCGGTCTGGGTCTCGCAGCTGCCGTCGGTGTGGACGGTGACGTGTTTGGTGCGCTTCGGCATCGGCGGCATGCTACCTCGGCGCGCTCGCTGCGTCCGCCGTGCGCGGCGCCAGGGACGGCCGACCCGCCGCGCCTTGCACAAGGGTTGGACAGCCAGAAACGCTGCGCAGCACGGTGTAAGGCACCATTGGATGTAACCCTGTACGATCATGTGTATTGACTTTGTCTAACCTTAGCGCTATGCTTCGTCCAACGTTCGACAAGGCCTCGACCGATCGGGGCACGGACGCGAGAGGAGCCACGAGCGCAATGGCGCGAGGCAAGTACACGGTCAACGAAGTCGAGGAGCGCACCGGCGTTCCGGCAACCACGCTGCGCCAATGGGAGCGCCGCTACGGGGTGCCGAAGCCCGAGCGGTCCGAGGCGGGATACCGCTTGTACTCGGACGACGACATCACCGACATCAAGGCCATCAAGGCCCATGTCGACGACGGCGTCCCTGCGTCGCGCGCAGCGCAGATCGTCGGGCGCAATCCCTCGGACCAGCGCGGTCCCCGACCGCTGCGCGACCTGCAGACCGAGCTCGTGGCAGCGCTCGTCGACCTCGACGACGGCCACGCCGATCGTGTCGTCGCCGAGGCGCACACGCTCTACCCCGTCGAAGACGTGGTGATCGAGCTGTTCCAGCCGGTCATGGTCGAGCTCGGCACGCTCTGGCACGACGGCGCCGTGAACACCACGACCGAGCACTTCGCGAGCTCGTACATCAACGGCCGCCTGCGCCAGCTGATGAGCCTGTCCGGCAGCAACCGCAGCGGCCACGGCGTGATCGTCGCCTGCGCACCGCACGACCAACACGAGCTCGGCGCGCTGGTGCTCGCCGTCTTGCTGCGTCGCTCCGGATACCAGGTCTACTTCATCGGCGCCAACACGCCCGTCGAGGACCTCGCCGACATGGCGCGCACCGTGCGGCCCGTCGCGGTCATGATCTCGGCGTCGTCCATCGACTCCGTGCACCACCTCATGCACAAGCGCAATCACCTGCAGGGCATCGCCCCGCTGCTGGTGCTCGGCGGTAACGGCTTCAACACCGATCCCCGCCGCGCCGAACTCGTCGGCGGTCGCTACCTCGCCGCCAACGGCGTCGACGCCGTCGAGCGCTTCCACGGCCTCGTCCGCGAGACCGTCGAGACCACCGCAGCGGTGCGATCATGAGTGGCGAGCGCCGCACCGCCGCCCCCCAGGCGTACGACGCCGTCGTCATCGGCGCAGGCCTGGCCGGTGCGACCGCCGCCGCCATGCTCGCGCACGACGGCCGCCGCGTGCTCGTGCTCGAGCGCGACGTCCACGCCGGCGGCTGCGCCGCGAGCTACGAGGAAGATGGCTACCGCTTCGCCGTCGGGGCCACGGTCGGCATGGGCCTCGAGCCTGGCGGCCTGGTCCGGAGCGTGTTCGAGCGCGTGGGGCGCACGCCGCGCTACGTCGACGTCGACCCCGCCATCCGCGTGCTCGTCGACGACCGAGTGATCGAGCTCCATCGCGATCGTGGCGCCTGGCGCGCCGCCCTGGCTGCCTCCTTCCCGCTCCAGGCCGACGCCGTCGGACGCTTCTGGGACGAGGTCGAGCGCCTCGCGACGGCGATGCGGCGAGCGGCCGGGCGTTTCCCGGTATTGCCCCTGCGCCACCCCGCCGACCTGATCGACAGCGCGCGTGCCGCCCATCCCAGCCTGATCGGCGTGGTCGCCAACCTCGGCCGCAGCGTGGGTGACCGCTTGAGCGCGTACGGCATCGACGACCCCCACCTGCGCGCGTTCGTCGACGGTCAACTGCTCGACGCGATGCAGTGCCGTGCCGACAACTGCGTGGCGCCCAACGGCGCGCTCGCCCTGGACATCTACCGATCCGGCGCACAGTACGTGATCGGCGGCCTCGGCAGCCTGGCCGAGGAGCTCCTCGACGTGGTGCGCGCGCGTGGCGGCAGCGTGCGGTTCGGCACCGCCGCGCGCGCGATCGAGCGTGACGACCACGGTCGGATCGCCGGCGTCACCACGCGTCACGGACTCGAGCGTGCCCCCGTGGTCGTCAGCGCCGTGCCGCTGCGCAACACCGTCGCCCTGCTCGGCGAGGCCGCCACCGAGCGGTTGCAGCGGCGCGACGCCGATCAGCCGCGGATGTGGGGCGCCTTCACGCTGTATGCCGGGGTCGCGGCGGCTGCGCTGCGCGAAGAGCCCAGGCCGTTCCAGCAGGTGACCGATCTGTCGGTCTCGAGCAGCGACGCGCACGCCGGCGACGGGCCGCCCGCGAACCTGCTGGTGTCGGTCAGCCCGGCCGCCGACCGCGGCCGCGCGCCCGCCGGACACCACGCCGTCACCGTGTCGACCCACGTCGACGCGGAACGCTGGACGGCGCTCGCCCGCGACGACGTGGCGTATCAAGCCGCCAAGCGCGGCCTCGAAGCGCGCCTGCTCGCTCAAGTCGAGCGCGTGCTGCCGGGCTTCAGTGACGGCCTCGGCTACCTGCGCAGCGGTTCACCACGCACCTTCGTGCGCTACACGCGCCGCGCCGACGGCACCGTCGGTGGCTTCCCCCAGACCACCGACCACGCCAACTTCGCTGCGCCATCGCATCGCACCGACGTGCCTGGGCTCTTCCTCGCCGGCGACACCATCTTCCCGGGGCAAGGCGCGCTCGGCGCCACCAGCTCCGGCTTCATCGCGGCGCGCAGTGCAGAGCGCCGGCTCCGTTCATCCACCGTTCTCGCCCGCGGCCGCCGTCGGTCCGTGGAGACCCAGGAGGTCGCAGCATGACCGTCAGCTACCGCAATGACCGCACCAACAGCACCCCCGCCGCTACTCGTGCACTGCGTGACGACGTTGCGACCGCCCCGGAGGCAACCATGACGGCACCGCACCAGACGCTCAACTTCCAACGCAGGCAGACGCTCTACCACAGCGGCGACCCGGCCCAGTCCGTGTTCCGCGTGCGCGACGGCCTGGTGCGCATCGCCCGCATGACCCCCGAGGGGCGCGTCCTGACCGTGCGCCACGTGCTGCCGGGCGACTACTTCGGCGAGGAGGCGTTCATGGACGGCGAGCGCGCGGAGATCGCGGAGGCCCTCACGTCGGCCCAGATCGAGGCCATCGACCCCGCCATGATCAACCACGCCGACCTGATGACCATCACGCGCTCGCTCTCGCACCAGATGCAGCGCCAGATGGACTACGGCTACCACCTGCAGACCGGCGATCTGCGGCAGCGCGTCGCGCGCTACCTGCTCAAGCTCGCCGACACGCCGCTCGCCCGTCGCGACCCGGCCGGCCGGCCGATGATCTCCGCCACCCACGAACTCGTGGCCGAGGGCACCGCCTCCACCCGCGAGAGCGTGTCGAAGATCATCACCGAGTTGCGCGCCGAGGGCCTCATCGAGTCGGGCTACCGCAGCATCACGATCACCGACCGCGAAGAGCTCGAAGGCGTCTCCGAAGGCTTCTGAGCCCCCGACCAGACGGTCTCCGACGCAGACCACGACGGCCGCGGCGATACGCCGCGGCCGTCGTCGTACCGACATGGGGGGCGAGGCCGCCCGGCCGGCGTCGTCAGGCGCGCTCCAGCACCACGACGGCCGCCGCGTGGTCGCGACTGTGCGTCATCGACAGGTGCACCACCAGCGCATGCTCGTCGATGTGGCGCTGGATGTGCTGCGAGAACGCCAGGCGCGGCTTCAGGCCCTCGCGCACCACCCACACGTCCTGCCAGCCATGCGCCTCGTGCCAGCACTTCTGGAACGCCTCCTTCGCGGCGAAGCGCGCGGCGATCGACGGGAGCGGATCGGCCTGCGCACGGCAGAACGTGATCTCCTCGGCGGTGAAGTGGCGGTACAGGAAGCGGTGTGGGTGGTTCTGCCAGACCTTCTTGATGCGCACCAGCTCGATCATGTCGAGCCCGACGGCGACGATCACGGCGCCGCCCCGTCCCGATCCAGGCGCACCACGTCGCCGCCTTCCGCGATGAACGCGGTGTGCGCGAGTCCCAGGAAGAGGCCGGTCCCGACCACGCCGGGCAGCGCGTCGGCCGCCGCAGCGAAGGCGGCCGCGTCGAACCCCGCCGGCACGGCGCAGTCCAGCACCGGGTGACCGTTGTCGGTCAGCGCCGGCGCGTCCTCGCCGCCGCGCAGCCGGGGACTGCACCCGAGCGCCGCGAGCGCCGCGGCGGTGCGCCGCCAGCCGAAGCGCAGCACCTCGACCGGCACCGGGGCGCGCTCGCCGAGGCGCCCGACGCGCTTGCTCGCGTCCGCCACCAGCACGAACCGGCGCGCCGCAGCAGCGACGATCTTCTCGCGCGTCATGGCGCCGCCGAGCCCCTTGATCGCCTCGAGCGCGGGATCGATCTCGTCCGCGCCGTCGATCGCGATGTCGACGCCTGCGGCCCCGAGCTCTTCGATCGGGATGCCGGCCTCGCGCGCCATGCGCTCGCACGCCGCGGAGGTCGGCACGCCCGAGACGTCCGTGAGCGTGCCGTCCGACAAGGCGCGTCCGATCGCCGCGATCACGTAGCGCGCCGTGCTCCCCGTCCCGAGCCCCACCACCGTGCCGCTTCGGACTAGGCCTGCGGCCGCCTCGCCGGCGCGCCGCTTCAGGGTCTCGATGTCCTCCATGCCGCCTCCACGGCGCGCCTTCGCGCTCCACACGTCGCCCGCGCGCGTCGCTGGTGAGTCTACCCCCGGCCGGACGGGCCCGAGGTGGCCCGCCTGGGTAGACTGGCGCCGATGAGCGCCGCCGACGTCGTCCTCGCCAGCGCCTCGCCGCGCCGCCGCGACCTGCTCGCGGCGCTCGGCGTCGCGGTCACGGTGATGCCCGCCGACGTCGACGAGCGGGCGCTGCCGGGCGAGTCCCCGCCCGCGCTGGTCGCCAGGCTCGCAGCAGCCAAGGCGGGCGCCGTCCAGGCGCGCCTCGCGGCGCTCGGCGACGACGGCGCCGCTGGGACGAGCGGCAGCGCCGACGCCGGCGCGCTCGTGATCGCGGCCGACACGGTGGTCGTCGTCGACGGCGAGGTGCTCGGCAAGCCCGCCGACGCGGCCCAGAGGCGCGCCTTCATCGAGCGCCTCGCCGGCCGCTCGCACGTCGTGTTGAGCGGTCACTGCCTGTGGCGCGGAGCGCACACGCGCAGCCGCGTCGAGCGCACGGTCGTCACCTTCCGGCCGCTCGACGAGCTCGACGTCGCGGCCTACGTCGCCAGCGGCGAGGGCGACGACAAGGCCGGTGCGTACGCCATCCAGGGCCGCGGCGCGGGGCTGGTGGAGCGCATCGAGGGCTGTTACAGCAACGTCGTCGGCCTGTCGCTTCCGACCGTGATCATCCTGGCTCGCGCCCTCGGGGTCCGCCTTGGCTAGCTTCTTCCGCGCGTGGTACGTGTTCGTCGGGCTCGGGCTGCTCACGTTCGTGTTCACGGCGTTCGTCGGTGTCGTCCCGGTCGACGTGTCGAGCGCCATCGCGCTCCCGCACGACCTGGTCGGCAACGCCGGGCGCAACCTGCGTGCGAGCGCGCTGTCGCTCACCGAACGCGCCGACCTGCGGAGCGAGAACGAGGCGCTGCGAGCAGCGCTCGCACAGAGCGACGCGGCGTCGCGCCAACTGGAGCTGCGACTGCAGGAACTCGAGGTGCTGCTCGACGTCCGCCGTAATCAGTCGCCCGGCGCCGTGCTCGTCGCGCCGGTCGTGGGCTGGAGCCGGACGCCCGCGGTGGATACCCTGACGATCGGCGCGGGAAGCCGCGACGGCGTGACGCGCGGCATGCCGGTGTCGGCGCCAGAGGGCCTGGTCGGTATCGTGGTCGAGGTCGGCGAGGCGCGATCGGTGGTTCGCACGGTGCTCGACCCGCAGTCGCGTGTCGGCGTCGCGGTTCGCGGCAAGGGCGGGCAGGGCGTGGCCGTCGGTGAGGTGGGCGGCTTGGTGCGCGTCGACCGCTTCATCCCTGAGCAGAGCGTCGTCGCGGGCGACCTGGTCGAGACCACCAGTTTCGGCGGCCTGTTCCCGCGCGGCATCCCCATCGGCCTCGTCGCCGAGGTGCTGCCGCAGGACCCGAACGAGCTCCGGCGCAGCTTCCTGGTGCGACCGACGGTCGACGTATCGACGCTGACCGACGTCGTGCTGTTCACGCCCCAATGAGCGGGCCTAGGCCCTGGGCTTCACCACCAGGTTGACGAGCTTGCCCGGCACGACGATCTCGCGCACCAGCGCTCCCTCCTCGATGTAACGCGCGACGTTCGGCACCGCCTTCGCGGTCGCCAGGACCACGTCCTTCTCGGCCCCGGCGGCCACGTCGATCTCGGCGCGCAGCTTGCCGTTGACCTGCACGGCGTAGCGCACTTCGTCGCGCGTCAGCGCCGAGGCGTCGGCCTCGGGCCACGTCTCGAGGTGCACCGACGTGGCGTGCCCGAGGCGGTGCCACAGCTCCTCCGCGAGGTGCGGTGCGATCGGGGCGAGCAGCGTCACGAGCGTCCGGCACGCCTCGCCCCAGGCGGGCTCGAGCGCCATGGCGGCCGACTTCGCTTTGCTCATCGCGTTGTGTAGTGTCATCAGCTCCGCCACGGCGGTGTTGAAGCGGAAGCCCTCGAGGTCGTCGCTGACCTCTGCGATCGCATGGTGCACGGCTCGGCGGAGTTCGCGCACGTCGCGGACGTCGACCGCGGCGCCGGCATCGCCGATCGGCGCCTCGGTGATGAGCACCCAGACACGGTTGAGGAAGCGCGACACGCCCTCGATGCCCTGGAAGTTCCAGGGGCCGCCCTGGTCCCAGGGGCCGATGAACATGAGGTAGGCGCGAACCGCGTCGGCCCCGTACTCGCGGACCAGGTGGTCGGGGTTGACCACGTTGCCGCGCGACTTCGACATCTTCTCGTTGTCGGCACCCAGGATCATGCCCTGGTTGAAGAGGCGCTTGAACGGCTCGCCGTGGTCGATGAGCCCGAGGTCGCGCAGCACCTTGGTGAAGAAGCGCGCGTACATCAGGTGCAAGATGGCGTGCTCGACGCCACCGGTGTACGTGTCGACGGGCGTCCAGCGCTTCGCCAGCTCGCCGTCGAGCGGCGCCGTGTCCAGGTCGGGCGTCAGGAAGCGGAACCAGTACCACGACGAGTCCATGAAGGTGTCCATGGTGTCGCTCTCGCGCCGCGCAGCGCCATTGCAGCGTGGGCAGTGGGTGTGCAAGAAGGACTCGTGGGTCCTGAGGGGCGACTGCCCGGTGGGCATGAAGGCGACGTCGGTCGGCAGCACGACCGGCAGCTCCTCGACCGGGACTGGAACGATCCCGCACGCGTCGCAGAAGACCATCGGGATCGGCGTGCCCCAGTAGCGTTGACGGCTGATGAGCCAGTCGCGCAGCCGGTAAGTCACCTTGCGGCGCCCGAGCCCCTGGGCCTCGAGCCACTCGATGACCTGCGCGATGCCGTCGGCGCCCGCGTCGCCCTTACCGGTCGGCGTGCCGTCGAAGCGCCCCGAGTTCACCATCAGGCCGTCGCCCGTGTACGCCTCGGTCAACGTGTCGCCGTCGAGGTCCGCGCCGGGCGGCTGCACCACTACGCGCACGGGCAGGCTGAACGCCCGGGCGAAGGCGAGGTCGCGCTCGTCGTGCGCCGGCACCGCCATGATCGAGCCGGTGCCGTAGGTCATCAGCACGTAGTCGGCGATCCAGATCTGGACGCGTTCACCGTTGACCGGGTTGACGGCGAAGCCACCGGTGAACACACCGGTCTTGTCGCGCCCCTCCGCCTGGCGGTCGATCTCGCTCTTGCTCCCCGACGCGGCGATGTAGGCGTCGACCGTGGCGCGCTGCGCGTCGCTGGTGACCTTCGCCACCAGCGGGTGTTCGGGCGCCAGCACCACGAAGGTCGCGCCCCAGAGGGTGTCGGGGCGGGTCGTGAAGACCGTGATCGGGTCACCCTGCTCGGTGTGGAAATCGACCTCGGCCCCCTCCGAGCGCCCGATCCAGTTGGTCTGCATGGTCTTGACCTTCTCCGGCCAGTCCAGACCCGAGAAGTCGAGCAGTTCGTCGGCGTAGTCCGTTATCTTGAAGTGCCACTGCGACATGAGCCGCCGCTCGACCAGCGCACCCGAGCGGTCGCCGCGGCCGTCGATCACCTGCTCGTTGGCGAGGACCGTCTGGTCGACCGGGTCCCAGTTGACGAAGCTCTCCTTGCGGTACGCGATGCCGCGCTCGACCATCTGGATGAAGAGCCACTGGTTCCAGCGGTAGTACGCCGGGTCGCACGTGACGACCTTCCTCGACCAGTCGAACATCGCGCCCATCTGGTCGAACTGCTCTTCCATCCGAGCGATGCGCTCGTAGGTCAGCGTCGCCGGGTGGACCGTCTCGCCCTCGCGCGCGGCGCGGATGGCGGCGTTCTCCGCCGGCAGGCCGAAGGCGTCGAAGCCCATCGGGAAGAGCACGTTGTAGCCCCGCATACGGCGGTAGCGCGCGGCCGCGTCGGCCGGCGCCTCGGCGTACCAGTGGCCCACGTGCAGATCGCCCGACGGGTAGGGGTACATGGTGAGGAAGAAGTACTTCGGTCGCGTGTCGTCGGTGAGATCGACACGGTGCAGCCCCTGCTCTGCCCAGGCGCGGCGCCAGCGCGGCTCGATGGCCTGCGGGTCGTAGCGCTCCGGGCGGCGGTCGATGGTGGGGCCGGCCTCGGGCGTGGCGGGGGTGG
>SLSM01000284.1 GCA_007130445.1 Trueperaceae bacterium
ACCCCCTCGTCTGCAGGTCGCTCGTCTGAACGGTTGCCTCAGCCATGCACGATCACCCTCAACTTCGTCCGCGGGAGGTTCGTGCGTGCCGGCAGACGTTACGCGCGGCATGCCGGTACCTCCTGCATCCTGGGAGGCGCTTGGTCGCTGATGGCGCTAAGAACGCGCGGACAGAGCTGGAACGATTTGGGAGTAGTGTCGCGCCGCGACCGGCAGAGCGCGTGTCGCAGCGTGGGAATAGGTGCCTGAGCTCAAGGGGGCCGAGCGTGGGACGGAAGACACGTAACGTGCGCGGAGGCTCGATAAACGGCGTTCCCGGCGCGATGGCCGACTGTTGCCTCCAAATAGGTAGGCCGCATGGTGCCACAGATCGTGCGAGGAGTCAACTGTGCGCATTCACTCACTTACTGTGTTGCCGGAGTGGGGCCGTACGTTCAATGCTGATTGCTATGGAGGTGCGCAGTGGTGCCGAGGGAGCGTTGGATGGGGGTCGGGTCCCCGCGGGCGGCGGTGTCCGCGGAGGCCGGCTCGAGATTCGTCGGCGCCGGTACGCTGCCGCCGACCTCGAGTCATCCGGCGCTCAGGCCGAGGTGGCCGCGGGGGCAATGGACTCGGCGACGTATGAAGGGAGGGTTCGGTGACGAGGCATCGGGGCCACGATCCGTTCGTTCTCGTGCACGGCTCGAGTGGCGGCAGCTGGGTCTGGAAGCGGTTGGCGCCGCTGTTGCGGGCGGCGGGCCACGACGTCCACGCGCCGACGCTGACCGGTCTCGCGGACCGCGCCCACCTCCTCGACTGCGGCGTCGACCTCACCACGCACGTGACGGACATTGCCGAGTTGCTCGTGTTCGAGGACCTGACCGCTGCGATCCTCGTCGGCAACAGCTATGCGGGCATGGTGGTCACGGGGGTGGCGGACCGCGTACCCGAGCGCCTGAGGTGCGTCGTCTACCTCGACGCGTACGTTCCCGAGGACGGGCAGAGCGCGGTCGACCTGTGGTCTCCGGAGCGTCGTGCCTTCGCGGAGCAGGCCGAGTCCGACGGCGTGGCGCAACCGCCACCGCCGGCGCTCTTCGGCGTCACCGACCCCGCGTTGGAGGCGTGGATCAGTGCGCGCATGACGCCGCACCCGGTCGCGACCTACACCGAGCCGGTCGCGGCCGCGAACGCAGCGAGTCGGGCCCTACCGCGCGTGTTCATCGCCTGCAGGGGAAACCCGCCGACGACGCCCGACGTGTTCGGTCCGTCCGCCGCCAAGGCGAGGGCCTTCGGGTGGGACGTCCACGACCTGGCGGCAGGCCACCTCGCCATGCTCACGGCCCCAGACGAGCTCGCGGCACTCCTGGTCCGGATCGCATCGCGCGCCTGACGCACCGAACGGCTGCGCAGCCGTGGCGTACCGTCGTGACGGCAGGGCGGCGGGGTGACCGGCGCGAGCGTCGTCAGCTCGCGCCGGGCAGGTGGTGTGATACGAGCTCCACCACGCGGCGCGCGTAGGTGAGCGCGCGATCCGCGTCGGCGCGTGCGTAGAACTCCCCGGGCGTTAGGTCCTCGGCCCCGTAAAACGCCAGTTCGCGATCGCGCCGCAGTTGGCGCGAGGCCTCGGCGAGGTCGTCGACGTGTGGTGCAAGCGATTCGGGGAGCCGGTGACGCTCTGCGTGGAGCACCGGCGCGACGTCGTGGATGCGGGGAACCTCGATGCCACTGGCACGCAGTAGGGCCTTGAGGGCGAGCTCCACCACCTCCTGGGACTCGCGAACGACGTCGGCCCAGCTCTCGCCGCGGTAGAGCACGTCGAGCGCTCTCAGGCGCACGCTCGCTCGCTTGAGGTAGTCCAGCGCGAGGTCGAGGTTGCGCATCAGTTCGACACCGTCCAGTACGGCTGACCATGCACCCGGCGCCGAAGACGCGTGCCGGTCGCGATGTCGCGCCGGACACTCGCGAGGTGGCGTGCAATACGCCCATCGCGATCCATCACCACGAGGCCGTCGAGCGCGGCCTCGAGCCACACCGTACTGGGCGCGACGTCGCGATTCGGGAGGCCGACGAAGTGAACCTCGACGACGCGGCCCTCGTGGTGCAGTGGTTCTCGGTCCCACTCGCGGTATAGCGCGCGCGTGATGGGTGTCGACGGCTCGAGCACGACGAGGGCGTCGATGTCGGAGGCGGCCGTCGCCTCTCCGCGCGCCCACGAGCCGTAGAGCAAGACGCCCACGAGGTCCGCGCCGAAGAGCGTGACCGCTCGGGCCCCGATCGCGCCTCCGGGGCCAGCCGGGTCCGGTCCGGGCGCCGACAGGAGGCGGACGCAGTACTCGTTCAGCGACAGTCCGGCGTGCTGCGCGGCCTCGCGCAGTGCAGCGTGGAGCGCCGGCGGGAGCCGCAACACGAAGCGGCCCGACGCCCTATTGGTCGGTGTAGTACCAGTCATGTAATCCATGGTATCACGTCGGTTGACGATGTCGAGTCGAGGCGCTGGGGCTCCCCGGTTGCGCCCGAGGTTCGGTTCACAGCCGGCTACGCCGTCGCGGGCACGATGGACGTGGTCGGAGGGGTCACGCGCACCCAGCCGAGCGATCGACGTTCCGACCAGCTGAACCACCACCCAGATGGCTCGTACACGCCGCCAATCCACGCCGTCACAAACAGAGGAAGCGTCGGTCGTGCCGCGTTCCGTGTGCTGTCGAGGGCCGAGGAGGACATGATGACGAAGGTCACCACCGCCGCAACCATCAAGGGACGGACCGTCGCGATGGCGCTGCTCGTCTTCGCTCTGATCGCCTGCGGTGGGCCCGGCACCACGCCACCACCACAGAACG
>SLSM01000139.1 GCA_007130445.1 Trueperaceae bacterium
GCGTCGCCGCCGACGAGGTCGATGAGGTACTGTCCCTGTTCGAACGTTCCGCCCCGCTGGTGGTAGCCGACGACACCGTGCACGGCGGTCGGGAAGTCGGCGATGTCGGAGTTGACGATGATGATGGCGATGCCTTGCTCGACAGCGCGCTGGACGAGAGGGGCCGCGGCACCCTCGTCGTGCGTGGAGAGGATGATCGCGTCGACGCCCTGGATGAGGACGTCTTGGATCATGCCCATCTGTCCGGCGATGTCGGAGCCGCTCTGCGGCGCCAGCATGAAGGTGGTGACGCCGAGCTCCTCGGCCTGCGCCACGATGCCCTTGCCGATGTCCATGTAGTAGGGGAACTCCGTGCCCGGGGGCATGTAGGCGATGCGGATGCTGGGTCCGGGATCGAAGCCTTCGCACATGGCCTGGGCGCCTTCGGCGAGGGGCACTGGGTCGAACGCGCCGGCAGGGGGTGTGTACGCCTGGGCCATGGAGGCTAGCAGGAGCATGACGCTGAGGACGAGCGCAATCTTCTTCATCGATTCATCCCTTCGGAGACCTGGAGCGCAGGTGACTGCGTCAACCTACACGAGTCGATCGAGCGGTGGAGGGGAGGGGAATCTGCCTTCGGGGCCTCCTTTCGCGGATCAACGGATGGTGCCCGGTGCGTGGCCGGCCTCGTCGGCGTCGAGAAGCGCCCAGACGTCCTCCGCCCGGAGCACGGCCAGATCGAACATCAGCGTCTGGGCGAGACGCGACGAGGCGTCGGCGAAGGCGATGGCGCTCTCGAGCGCGTTCGCGCCGCCGTCGCCCTGCAGGAGGCTCGCGTAGAAGCCAGCGGTCCACGCATCGCCACCTCCCAGCCGGTCCAGTAGGTGGATCGGCCGAGGCATCTTCGAGCGGGCGAAGGTACCGTCCGCATGCATGGCGCAGGACTCCCACAGGTGCTCGTCGAACGACCGGGGGTGCCGGAGCGTGACCGCGACGGTGTCCAGGTCGAAACGCTCGAGGACGCGTGCGCAGAAGTCGCGTAGCTCGTCGTCCGCCGGCGCGGGCAGCCCCTGTTCGAGCACCTCCTCGGGCGATTTGCTGCCGAAGCCGATGCCGAAGTGCTGCGCCATGTCGTATGGCGACGCCATCAGGATATCCGTATGCTCCACGAGCACGCCCTCGAGGACGGCGCGACACTCCTCCTCACTCCACAGCGTCGAGCGGTAGTTGAAGTCGAGCCCGACCGCACACCCCTCGGGGCGTGCCGATACCGCCTCCTCGAACGCGCCCAGGAGTGGATTGTCGGCCAGTCCGGCGTGCGACGCGAGGCCGAAGGTGATCCCGGTGGTGTGCAGGACTCGGGCGTCTGAGAGCAACTCGTCCCAGGCGACCGCGCCCGGCCCGAGCCGCGCAGCGGCCGAGCCGGCGCGCTGGTACCAGCCGTAGCTCGGGCGAGGTTCGCGGCCGAGCTCGTAGAGGTAGCGCCCGATCGGCTCCCAGGCGGGCGCCCAGACGATGCCCGAGGTGTCGACGTCGTGGGAGCGGGCGATGTCGCGGACCATCCAGCCGTACGGGTTGTCCGGCAGGCGGGTGACGTAGGCGCTCGGCACGCCCAGGCGTCGAGCGAGCAGCGCGAGGGTGTACTCGCTCCCCGCCGGCGACACGAAGACCTCGCGGGTGCGTTCGAGCCGCTGCTGGTCGCGCGGCGTGTCGCGGATCATGACCTCGCCCAGCGCGACGATCTGCGGCATCGCCGGGTCCGCGGGCATCGTCGGGTCCGCGGGCGACATCACCAGGGCTCCCGCGGCGTCGACAGGAAATCCGGGCCATCCGCGCCCACCGCCACGATGTCCTCGATCCGGATGCCACCGAAGCCGGGACGGTAGACGCCGGGCTCCACGCTGCTGACCATGCCTTCCTCCAGCGGTTGGTCGGCGCCCGGAGCAAGCAGCGGTTCGAACTCGTGGTAGCGAAAGCCGATCCCGTGCCCGGTGATGTGCGGAAAGTGGTCGAGCAAGCCGGCCTCCTCGAAGACGCGGCGAGCCGCCTCGTCGGGCGCCGACCAGGGGTGGCCCGGGCGCATCTGCGCGGCCGCTTCCTGCTGTGCGCGAAGCACCGTGTTGTGGAGAACTCGTTGCTCGTCGCTCGGCTCCCGTCCGGCCACGGCCATGTACGTGAGGTCGGCCCAATAGCCATCGACGACCACGCCGAGTTCAACCATGACGAGGTCGCCCTCTCGGATTCGGTACGACGTCGAGGGCACCAGCAGGACCGCTCCGGCGGAGTTGTCTGGACCAGCGGCCACCTCGGCCGACGCGCGTACCAGGCGCGCGCCGTCGTGTCCGGGTCCTTCGGCGCGGATCGCGTGCTCGATCATGGCGCCGACCTCGATCTCGGTCATCCCCGGCTCCATCTCCGCCGTGAACCGCCGCATGCCGATCTCGGCGATGCGGTTGGCGTTGCGCAGCTTGCCGAGCTCGTACTCGGTCTTGACCTTGCGGGCGTCGCTGACGGCGGGCCCGCAGTCGAGCAGCGTGGCGGAGGGAAACACCTCGGCCAGCGCGGCGTTCCACGGCTCGGCCGGAACGATGGGCTCGGCCGCGCGGTAAGTGGACCCCACGACCTCGAACGAACGCTCGACGCCGATGCGGGCGGAGGCGAGGCCCCTCTCGTCGCGGACGCGCGTGAGGCGCTCCTTCACCTCCTGGTACAGGTCGCGGTCCTTCACGAGCGACCACCCGAACACCTCGACGTCGGCCCAGCCAGGGTTCGCATAGGCGCTCTCGATCTCGGGAATCAGCAGGTGCGCGCGGCCCTCCCGCTCGA
>SLSM01000236.1 GCA_007130445.1 Trueperaceae bacterium
CCCCTCGAGGGGGCCGACCCGGCGGCCGTGAACGTGCTGATGGTCGAGTCCGACGCGCTCGCGCGTGCGCGGCCGCACCACCGCCAGAAGCTCGCGCTGGTCTTCTCGGCCATGCGCCACTTCGCAGACGAACTCGAGCACGACGGCTTCACGGTCTCGTACCACCGCGCCGCGCCGGGGGCCACCGAGGGGTTTCCCGAGGCCGTCTCCGAGTACCTCGCGGCGCACCCTGGGGCCACGCTCGAGCTGATGCGTCCCAACGACCGCGGCGTGGCCGAGCCGATCGCGGCGGCCGCCGAGCGCGCCGGCGGTCGCCTCGAGCTGGTGCCGAACCGGCAGCGGCTCGTCGACGACGCCGAGTGGGACGCTTGGGACACGCGTCGCGCGCAGCTTCGGATGGAGGGTTTCTACCGCCGCGTCCGGGCGGCTCGCGGTTGGCTGATGGACCCCGACGACCCGTCCAAGCCGCTCGGCGGCACGTGGAACCTGGACGCCGAGAACCGCCGCACGCCGAGCGCCGGCACGCGCTTCACGCCGCCGCCGCGCTTCGAACCCGACGACGTCACGCGGCGCGCGATCGCGGACGTGGCCCACCGCTACCCCGACCACCCCGGATCGCTCGAGCGCTTCGCGTGGCCGGTCACACGCGCGGACGCGCTCGAGGCGCTCACCGCGTTCGTGCGCGAACGCCTGCCGCGCTTCGGGCCGTTCGAGGACGCCATGCTGCGTGACGAGAGGGTGCTCGACCACAGCCAGCTCTCCGTCCCGCTCAACCTCGGCCTCCTGCAGCCGCGCGAGGTCGTCGAGGCCGCCCTGGAGGCGTTCGAGGCGGGGCGGCGGGGCGACGGCCCCGAGGTGCCGCTCGCGAGCATCGAGGGCTTCGTGCGCCAGGTGCTCGGCTGGCGCGAGTTCATGTTCCACGTCTACCGCACGCGCGGCGAGGCGCTGGCGAGTGCCAACGAGCTCGGGCATCACGCCCCGCTGCCGCAGGCGTACTGGGACGGCGACACGCGCATGGCCTGCCTGGCCACGAGCTGGCGCGAGCTGCATGAGCACGGCTGGAACCACCACATCCAGCGGCTGATGGTGTTCGGGAACCTGGCCCTCGGCCTCGGCGTCGACCCGGTCGAGCTCACCGACTGGTTCTCGGCGATGTACGTCGACGCGCTGGACTGGGTGATGGTCCCGAACGTGATGGCGATGAGCCAGTACGCCGACGGTGGCGGCATCACCTCCAAGCCCTACCTCTCGGGCGGGGCGTACGTCGACCGAATGAGCGACTACTGCGCTCGCTGCCCGTTCGACCCGAAGCGGCGCAGCGGCGCGGACGCCTGCCCCTTCACCGCGCTGTACTGGCACTTCGTCGACCGCCACGCCGAGCGCTTCGAGCGCCACCCCCGCATGGCCGTGATCGTGCGCTCGTGGCGGCAGCGCGCCCCGGACGACCGGGCGGCGACGCTCGCGACGGCCGAGCGCTACCGCGAACGTCTGCCCTGATCGCCCGCCGCCCTGCCTGAGCGACCCATGGACGGCGAGCACGGGCGCCGGCTCAGGTGACGACGCCGGGACGCCACTCGTCGTCCTCGCCGCGCCACTGCGCGAGGTCGGTGGCGAAGCGCTCGCACCAGGTGGCGGCGTCGGCGCCCGTCACGGCCTCGAGCGCCACCCATGCACCCCACTGCGGCTCCGCGGCGAGCTGCGCGCGCACGGCGCGCACCCAATCGGGGTGGCGCTGCTGCAGCGAGCGCCCGCGCGCGAGGGACTGCGACACGGCCAGCGCCAGCGTGCCGGGGGCGAGCTCGCCGTGCCGCGCCAGCGCCTCCTCTGGCAACGCCGGCCGACGCACCGCACGCTGCACGTGCCGCGCGAGGTGGTCGCTCCAGGTGTCGCGCTCCGACCAGGCGTGGGTGAGCGGCGTCAAGGCGGCGGTCAGCAGCCAGTCGGGTGAGCGCGGCGCCGGGCCTCGGTACTCGGCCTCCTCGGTGGCGGCGTACCACAGCACCTGGCCGAGCTGATAGCTGAGCACGCCCGCGGTGGCAGGCGAGCGCTGCTGCACGCCCCGCACGCTGTGGCGCAGCGTGGCGGCGGCCGCGTTGGCGCCGCTGGCGCGCGCCTCGGCGAGCAGGTCGACGCGCAGGCGACCGGTCCAGCGGGCGCCCAGGTAGGCCTCGACCACCGGCCACAGCGCCCGCACCACCTCGACCGCGGCGCGGGCGGTCGCGAGCTCGCTGCTCGGGTGGCGCACGATCACGTCGCCGGCGTCGAGATCGGCGACCAGGTCGTGCTTCAGCCGTGGCGTCCCCACGCCGCGGTGCTCAGCCCTCGTCGGGCGCGACGCGCTCGCGGTGCCGCCCCTCGAGCACGCGCGCCACGTCGTCGAGGCGCCGTCCGCGCAGCGCCACCAGGACCGTCAGGTGGAAGAGCAGGTCGGCGGCCTCTCCCAGGAACGCGTCGTCGTCTTGCTGCAGCGCGGCGACCACCGTCTCGCCGGCCTCTTCGATCACCTTCTGGCCGACGTAGCCGGCGCCGCGTTCATGCAGGCGCGCCACGTACGAGCCCTCGGGCAGGTCGCGCAGGCGCTCGTCCACCACCCGTTGCAGCAGGCCCATCGTGGCCCCGATGCCGACGACGTCGCCGGGCGAACCGCCGTCGGCCGAGGCCGCGATGACGCGGAAGAAGCAGCTGCGCTCGCCCGTGTGGCACGCCGGGCCGGCGGGCTCGACGCGGTACAGCAGCGTGTCGGCGTCGCAGTCGAAGCGCACCTCGCGCACGCGCTGCACATTGCCGGAGGTA
>SLSM01000074.1 GCA_007130445.1 Trueperaceae bacterium
CGGGCCCTCGTCACTCGGGCCGCGCCGCAGCTCGGCGAGCCGTCGACGCTCGTCGGTCGCGAGGTCGAGCAGGTCGATGGCGACCTTGCGTCCATCGCGCATCGCGGGTGGCGACAGCACGCCCGCCACGCGCCACTCGCGCCGATGCGCCAACGCCACCAGGCGTTCGCACCAACGGCTCTTGCCCGAGCCGCTGTGGCCGGTGATCAGCACGCGCTGCGGCCGCGAGCGCGAGGCCTCGACCAAGCGCGCGAGCGCGGAGTCGGGTCGTTCGAGCGCGTCGGGTTCGAGCGCCAGCGTGGCAACGCCCTCGGGCACGCGGTCGATGCGGCGCGGCAAGATCGCGCGGGGCGTTCTGCGGCCGTTCACGACCTTCGACACCACCTCGGTCGGCATCGAGTAGGCCTCGGTCAGGAGCGACTCGGTCAGCGTGTCCTCGACCGTGCCGAGCGCCAGCGTGTGGCCACGGCGCAGGAGCAGCACGCGATCGGCGAACATCAGCGCGCTGTTGGGCGCGTGCGACGACACCACGAACGACAGGCCGTGGTCACGCGCCAGGTCGGAGACCACCTCGAGCACGCGGAACTGGTTGCGCGGGTCGAGGTGCGCGTCGGGTTCGTCCATCAGCAGCACGTCGCAGCGCTGCGTGAGGCCACGCGCGACCATCACCAGTTGGCGCTCGCCGCCGCTCAGCTGCGTGTAGCGGCGGCGCTGGAAGTCCGCCAGGCCCACGCGGTCGAGCGACTCGACGGCGATGGCACGGTCCTCCTTGGTGGGGGCGGAGAAGGTCGAGAGATGCGGGGCGCGGCCCATCAGCACCACGTCGATCACGTCGTAACCGAACACGGCGACGTGGGTCTGGGGGATCATGCCGATACGCTGCGCGCGCTCGGCCGGCGTCATGGCGTAGACGTCGTGGCCGTCGATCGTGATCCGCCCGGCGCTGGCGCGATG
Source organism: Trueperaceae bacterium (assembly GCA_007130445.1). Lineage (GTDB taxonomy): Bacteria > Deinococcota > Deinococci > Deinococcales > Trueperaceae > CSSed10-48. The sequence continues at coordinate 955 of SLSM01000074.1, forward strand.
CACGCCGTTCAGGCACGTCAGCAGGCTCGTCTTGCCGCTGCCGTTGTGCCCGAGCAGGAACACGACCTCGCCGGCGTCGACGTGCACCGACACCCCCTTCACCACCGGCACCTTGGGGTCGTAACCGAAGGTCACGTCGGTGGCCTGGAGCTTGTGCGCGCTCACCAGCCCGTCCCCTGGCGCCGCAAGAGCGCGATGAGCAGCGGCACGCCGATCAAACCGGTCAAGACGCCGAGCGGCACCTCGGACGGGAGCAGCGAGCGCGACACGGTGTCGATCGTGAGGAGGAACGAGGCCCCCAGCGCCAGCGACATCGGTACCAGCCGCAGGTGGTCCGGACCGACGAGCATGCGCGCCGCGTGCGGGATCACCAGGCCCACCCAACCGATCACGCCGCCCACCGAGACCGCCACGGCCGTCACCAGCGTGGCCGCGACGATCAGCATGATCTTCATGCGCTGCGGGTTCATGCCCAGCGCCGTCGCTTCGGCGTCGCCCATAGAGAGTACGTTCAGGCGCCAGCGGACCAGCAGGAAGAAGATGCTGCCGACGACCGTCAGGACGAGCAGCAGCGGCACGCTGCGCCAGCTCACGCCGGTGAGCCCGCCCAAGAGCCAGAAGGTGATGGCGGGCAGCGTGTCGAGCGGGTCGGCCAGGTACTTCAGCAGCGATGTGAGCGACGCGAAGAACGAGCCGATCAAGATCCCCATCAGCGTCAGGACGATCGTCGGGGCGGTGCGGTACAGCCGCGAGCCGAGGAAGGCCAGCGTGACCGCGAGGAGGCCGAAGGCGAACGCGGCGCCCTGGATCATCACGCTGCCGCCACCGATGAGCATCACGAGCGCCGCGCCGAAGCCGGCGCCCGCCGTGACCCCGAGCAGCCCCGAGTCGACGAGCGGGTTGGTGAAGATGCCCTGGAACACCACACCCGTCACGGCTAGGCCCGCGCCGATCAGCAGCGCTGCCAACACGCGCGGCAGGCGAACGTCCAGCACCAGCCGCCGGGCGATCTCCGGCACGTTGGCCGCAGCCTCCGGAACGAGCGGCGAGAGCAGCGAGCGCAGCACGTCGAGCACACCGATCTGGTAGAAGCCGAGCGTCAACGCGACGACACCGAGCACGAACGGCGACGCCAGGCCGATGACGACCAGCGCGTCGCGCCAGCCCGCACCGGGTTCGCCGCCGTGCCCGTGTGACCCAGGCGCAGCGACGGGAGCGTCTTCGTTCGTCAGGGCTGGCACAAGGCCGCGATCTCCTCGGCCGAGATGGCGTAGTCGTAGAAGCGTCGGTAGAAGAAGGCCGTCTCGCTCTCGCAGCTCAGGCCGGTGAGCTCACCGTGCAGCGTCTCGGCCAGCCACACCACCGCGAGCACCGAGTCGGGGACGGGTGTGTCCCAGGGCGCCACCAGTTTCGGCACCCGTAGCACGTCGCCGGCGCGCACGGCGTCGAGCAACTGCCACTCGCGGTCCTCGACGATGGCCGCCACCGACGCCTGACCGTACGGCGCCACCAGGATGAGGTCGGGGTTCCAGGTCGCGACCTGTTCGACGTCGACGTCGTTCCACGAGCCGCCCAGGTGCGCCGTCACCGAGGTGCCGCCGGCGGCCGCGATCAGGGCGCTCTGGTACATCGCGCCCGAGGCGACGCGGGTGCGGTTGGTGCCCGTGAAGAGCACGCCAGGGCGCGTCGCCACGCGGCTCGTCGACGTCGCGACGGCCTCGAGGACGAAGTCGTAGTACGCGATCCACGCCTCTGCCCGCGCCGCGGCGTCGGGGCCGAGCGCCTGGCCGAGGATGCGCATCGCGTCGCGCAGGCGC
>SLSM01000366.1 GCA_007130445.1 Trueperaceae bacterium
CTCGAGGGCCCAGCGAGCCTGTTGCAGGTTGCGGCCTACCTGGCGTTCGGGGCCACCATGCTCGCGCTCGTCGCGGCGTTCGTCCGTGTCGTCATCGGTCCCAGCCTGTCGGACCGTGTGCTGGCGCTCGACGTGATCGGTCTGGTGTCTGTGTCGGTGATCGCGACGTACGCCATCGCCTCTGGGCAGGGCCTGTACCTCGACGCTGCGATCGCCCTCGCCCTGGTCGCCTTCCTCGGGACGGTCGCGTTCGCTCGCTTCATCGAGTGGCGCCGTGGGAGCCGCCATGAGTGAGACCATCGGCGCCCTCCTGCTCATCGCCGGAGCCTTCTTCGTGCTCGTCGCGGCGCTCGGCGTCCTGCGGCTTCCGGATGTGTTCATGCGGATGCACGCGGGCACCAAGGCCGGCACGCTCGGCGCTGGCCTCGTGCTCGTCGCCGCCGCGTTCGTGTTCGGCGAACTCGGCGTCGCCGTCAAGAGCGTGGTCGTGTTCGTCTTCCTGCTCCTCACGGCGCCGGTGGCGGCTCACGTGCTCGGCCGGGCGGCGTACTACGACCGCGCCGAGTTGTGGGACCGAACGCATCACGACGATCTACGTGGCCGCTACGACGAGGTGCGGCACGGGCGCCCGGACCCAGAGCCGGATGACCCCGGCAGCGATCATTGAGCGGCCTTGCGATGCTGTAAGGGTCGGGCCTGGTAGCCTAAGCGCATCGTGGTTCCTGAGGATGCATGCACGGCCGATGGATCAGCTGGCGAAGACGGTGCCGTACCGTCAGCCGGCGCGCTCGGACCGGTCGAGCGCCGACTGATCGACGTCCTGAGCGACGGTGTCGAGCGGCTCACCGAGACCCACGCAGGCGCCTTCGACGCGGTCGTCGGCGACGTCTTGGAGCCTCTGGCGCGCGCCGTCGCTGCGGATCGCGCGTTCCTGTTCCGCTTCGATCACGAACACGAGCGCTTCGACGCCACGCAGGAGTGGACGCGCGACGGTGTCGAAGGGTACGTGATCCGTACGCGCGGCATCCGTTTCGAGGATCGTCCGTGGTGGATCGGGCCGCTCCTGGAGGGCCGGCACCACCTCTTCGAGCGTGAGCACGACCTGCCCGACGCGCGCGCGCGGGGCGTGTGGCGCGGCCACGGGCTGCGCACGATCCTGGCCCTCCCGACGCGGGCGGGCGGCGCCGTCGTCGGCTCGCTCGGCATCCACCACGTCCGAGGTCCGGCCTCGTGGGCGCCGAGCACGGTCGCGCTGGTGCAGGTCATCGCCGACGTGATCGGTGGTGCGCGCGACCGCGACGACCTCGCGCAGCGCTCGCTCGCCGAATCCCAATGGCGCACGGGTCTGACCGACATGGTCGAGTGGGGGCTCGAGCAGCGCCTCGACCATGCGCTCTACGCCGGCTTGCTCGCACGTGTCGCGAGCTTGGCGCCCGAGGCCGATGCCGGGTCGATCCTGCTGCGCGGCCCGGATGGTCGATTTCGGTTCGGCGCGACGCACCGCTACGATTTCGAGCTGCTGTCGCACGTGGTGTTCGAGGCCGACGAGCTCTCGCACCCCCACGACATGCGCACGACGACGCAGCTCCGGCATCCGTTCGGACGGAACGAGCGACTCGGTGCCGAACGCCGCGACGCCCTCAACGAGTTCGGGGGCGCCGATCGCATCACCGCGACGCTGGTGTTACCACTCGTCACGAAGGGCGTCCCCCTCGGGTTCCTCTACCTCGATCGCCTCGAGCGCGACCGACCGTTCGCCCGCGACACCGTCGCCATGGCCGAGGTCGCCGCAACGCAGGCGTCGCTCGTCATCCAGCGACTCACGCTCGACGCTGCGCTGCGCGAGCGTAAGGACGAACTCGAGCGGATCGCGAGCGTCGACACCCTCACGGGCCTCCCGAACCGTGCGGCGTTCTTCGACGCTCTGCGAACGACGCTCGGTCGGGCGGCCCGCCGTAGGACGGCCGCCGGCCTGCTCTACCTCGACCTCGACGGATTCAAGGAGGTCAACGACTCGCTCGGTCACGACGTCGGCGACGAGGTGTTGCGCAGGGTCGCCGAGCGCCTGCGCAGCGCGGTGCGCAGCAGCGACGCCGTCGCGCGGCTCGGAGGCGACGAATTCACCGTGATCATCGGAGATCTCGACGACGCCTCGGAGGCCGGTCACGTCGCCGGCAAGCTGCTCGAGGCCGTCGACGAGCCGTTCGAGGTCGGCCCGGCCGTCGTCCGGCTCACGACCTCGATCGGCATCGCCCTGTACCCGAGTGACGCCGCGGAAGCCAGTGAGCTGTTGCGCCATGCCGACGCTGCGATGTACCGCGCGAAGGTCGGTGGTCGCGACGCGTACCGCTACTTCACCGCCGAGATCGACGTCACCGCACGCGATCGCCTGCAGTTGACGTCCGACCTCCACAGTGCGCTCGAGGGTGGCGCGCTCGATGTCGTGTACCAGCCACGGGTGGCGCTCGCCAGCGGGTCGTGGGTCGGGATCGAAGCGCTGGCGCGCTGGCGCCATCCTGAGCGCGGCGTCATCCAGTCCGACGTGTTCGTGCCATTGGCGGAGGAGACGGGCCAGATCGACGCCCTCGGTCGCTTCGTCGCGCGTGAGGCGTGCAGGGCGTTCGCGGGCTGGTCGAACCACCCGGTCCTCGGAGACGCGCGCCTGTCGCTCAACGTGTCGATGCGCGAGCTGCTCTACGGTGACCTGGTCGGTCGCATCGAGGACGAACTGGCGACCCATCGCCTGCGTCCTGACCAACTCGAGATCGAGGTGACGGAGGCTGCCATGGTGCGCGACATCGAAGCGAACCTCGGCCGACTCGATGCGGTGCAAGCGCTCGGTGTCGTGATCGCTCTCGACGGCTTCGGAACCGCCTCCTCGTCCCTCTGCCGGTTGAAACGGTTGCCGGTCGACGTCGTGAAGCTCGACCGCAGCTTCGTCGCGGGCATCGACGGTCACGGCGTAGACGCCGACGCGGACGGGGCGATCGTCAGAGCGATCGTCGCGGTGGGTGCGACCTCCGGCTTCACGGTCGTGGCCGAGGGGATCGAGCGTGCTAGCCAAGCCGACGCGCTTCGCGACCTCGGGTGCAACCAGGGCCAGGGGTTCGTGTTCGCACGGCCTATGGCGGCCGACGCGCTGCTCGCCGCGGCAGACGCGTTGCCGAGTTCGGCACACGATCTGCGTGCGGACGCCGACGTCGCCGGCTCCGCCTGAGGGCGCACGGACTGGTAGCGTGGGAGGCATGATCACGCTGTCAGCTCGACGCACTGCTGCGGAGCGCGGCTGATGCCGCGCCCGGTCGATCGCTTCCTCGAGCACGTGCGCGCCGAACTCGCCTCGATCGAAGCCGATGGGCTCACGAAGCACGAACGCGCCATCACCAGCCAGCAGCAGGCCGACATCGAGATCGAGATCGGCTCCGGCCCGGAGCGACGGCGCGTCGTGAACTTCTGCGCGAACAACTACCTGGGCCTTGCGAACGACCCCGACGTGATGGCCGCCGCGAAGGCGGGCATCGATCGCTACGGCTTCGGTGTGGCCTCGGTCCGGTTCATCTGTGGCACGCAGGACCTGCATCATGCGCTCGAAGAGCGCCTGTCAGCCTTCCTCGGCACCGATGCAACGATCCTCTACTCCAGTTGCTTCGACGCCAACACGGGGCTCTTCGAGACGCTCCTCGGTCCCGAGGACGCCATCATCTCCGACGCGCTGAACCACGCCTCGATCATCGACGGCGTGCGGCTCTGCAAGGCGCAGCGCTTCCGCTATGCGAACGCCGACCTGGCCGACCTCGAGCGGCAACTCGAGGCCGCCAAGGGTGCGCGCTTCCGGCTGATCGCCACGGACGGTGTGTTCAGCATGGACGGCGTCGTCGCGCCGCTTCAGGGCATCTGCGACCTCGCGGAGCGCTTCGATGCGATGGTGATGGTCGACGACTCGCATGCGGTGGGTTTCATGGGCGAACACGGTCGCGGCACGCACGAGCACTGCGGTGTCATGGGCCGCGTCGATCTCATCACCGGGACGCTCGGCAAGGCCCTGGGCGGGGCGTCGGGCGGCTATACGAGCGGCCGCGCCGACCTCGTCTCGCTCCTGCGCCAGCGCAGCCGCCCCTATCTCTTCAGCAACGCCCTCGCGCCCGTGGTCGCCGCTGCCTCGCTGCGCGTGCTCGACCTGCTGGAAGACGGCGATGCGTTGCGCCGACGCCTCCACGCCAACGCCGCGCGGTTCCGTGACGGCATGCGTGACGCAGGCTTCGAGCTGGCGGGCGCCGGCCATCCGATCGTTCCGGTGATGATCGGCGACGCCGCGCTGGCCGCGCGCATGTCCGAGCGCCTGCTCGACGAGGGGCTCTACGTGGTCGGCTTCAGCTTCCCGGTCGTACCCAGGGGCCAGGCGCGCATCCGCACGCAGCTCTCCGCGCTGCACACCGATGTGCACATCGACACGGCCGTGCGCGCGTTCACGCACGTTGGCCGCGAGCTCGGCGTGATCGCGTGAAAGCGCTCGCGAAGCTCGAGCCACGGCCGGGCATGTGGATGATCGACGCCCCGGAGCCCGTGGTCGGCCCGAACGACGTGCTGATCGGTATCCGGCGCACCAGCATCTGCGGCACGGACGTCCATATCGACACCTGGGACGCGTGGGCGCAGCGCACCATCCCCGTGCCGATGGTCACGGGCCACGAGTACATGGGCACCGTGCTCGAGGTCGGCAGCGAGGTCCGCGGCATCGGCGTCGGCGACCGCGTGTCGGGCGAGGGCCACATCACCTGCGGGCACTGTCGCAACTGCCGCGCCGGGCGCCGCCACCTGTGCCGCAACACCGAGGGCGTCGGCGTCACCCGTCCGGGGGCGTTCGCGGAGCGCTTCGCCCTGCCCGCGTCCAACGTGTTCGTGATCCCAGACGAGATCCCCGACGATTGGGGCGCCATCCTCGACCCGTTCGGGAACGCGGTGCACACCGCGTTGTCGTTCGACCTGGTGGGGGAGGACGTGCTCATCACGGGTGCCGGGCCGATCGGCTGCATGGCGGCCGCCGTGTGCCGTTTCGTCGGCGCCCGCTACGTCGTGGTCACCGACGTGAACCCGCTCCGTCTCGAACTGGCTGGGCGCATGGGCGCCACACGCGGCGTGGACGTGAGCGCGGAGGATGTCGATCTGCGCGACGTGATGAGCGATCTGGGCATGACCGAGGGGTTCGACGTCGGACTCGAGATGTCCGGTGCGGCGCCGGCCTTCGGGCAGCTGCTCGAGCACATGAACTGGGGTGGGCACGTCGCGTTGCTGGGGATCCCGCCAGCAGAGGTCGCCGTCGACTGGGACCAGGTCATCTTCAAAGGGCTCACACTGAAGGGGATCTACGGCCGCGAGATGTTCGAGACCTGGTACAAGATGGCCGGCATGCTGCAGTCGGGACTCGATCTCGAGCCCGTGATCACGCATCGCATGCGCGCCGACGACTACCGCGAGGGGTTCGACGTCATGGGCTCAGGGCGTGCGGGCAAGGTGGTCTTGCGCTGGGACGCGTGACGGTGGCGCGGCGCTCCTGGGCACGCTGAGCGCGGTGTGCGTCAGAACGTGCCGGTCGTGAGCGCGATGCAACCTTCGCGCAACCCTCGGTTTGCCAAGATCGGTGCAGGAAAGTGGACGGTCGCGGATGCAGCCGCCGACCGTCCGCTTTTCGTCGTCGTGAGCGGCGCTCACGGCTCGTCGTCGGCGACCATCTCGGAGGCCGGCGGCAACCGCCATGCGAGTACGGCGCCGAGCGCGATACACGCCCCGAAGACCGCCAGGATGCCACCAGTGCCGAGCCAGCCGGCCAGCGCGCCGATCGCAGCGCCGACGACCGTCGCAGCGCCGATGCTGGTGTTCGCGATCGCGACGTAGGTCGGCCGATTGCGCGCCGGGGGGCCGTCGACCAGGTAGGTCTTGCGCCCCAAGCGCACGCCGCCGTGCGCGACGCCGGCCAGCACGAACGCAGGCGCGTAGGTGAAGGCTGAGCGCCACGCGTCTGGAGCGCTGCCGACCGCGAGGGCGTACGCCACGGCCAGGGCCCCGAGGGCGCCCGCGGCCGCCATCGTGCGGTGGCTCGACAGGTCTGCGAAGCGCCCCCAGACCGGGCTGCTGACGGTCGCCGCCAGCGCGTTGGCGATCACGAACACGCCGAGGCTCCCGAGCGAGGGGTCGACGTGACTCTGCCCGAACAGCGTGATGAACGGGACCGCGAGCGGCAGGGCGAGGAGCAGCGCACGCGCGCCCACGAATGCCCTGAACGCACGCTGCTCCCGCAGGAAGCGCACGCCGGCGCGCGCCTCGGCGAACGCGTTGCGGCCGCCAGCCGTGTGACCGTCCGCCTCGCGAATGCGCGCGAACGCCGCTGCGCCCACGGCGAACGCCAGCGCAGCGGCACCGAGGATCACCACGTAGGGCCAGCGCACCTCGGCAGCATCCACGCTGCCCCGCACGAACAGGCCTGCCGCCACGCCGAGCAGGCCACCGATGGTCGCGCGCAGCGCCAACACGCGGCCACGCTCACCCTTCGGTACCGTTTTCGCCATCACGTCCTTGAACGCCACCGAGCCCACACCGCTCGCGACGCTGAACGCGGCCAGCGCCGCGACGACGACCAGGCCAGCCACGACGCCCTCGAGGGTGGCGACCGCCAGCGCCATCAGCGCCAAGGCCACGGCCTGCGCAGCCGCGCTCCACACCCACCACGGGGCACGGAGCGGAGCGGTGCGGATCCGCCCTGCGACCGCGAGCTGGGGGAGGAGCGATCCGGCGTCCTTCACCGGCACCAACAGGCCGATCAACGCGGCCGGCGCTCCGACCGCGCCCAAGACCCACGGCAGCACCGTTCCGGGGTTCGCGAGTTGCTCGCCGAGCTTCGTGAAGGCGCCGCTCGTCACGTTCCACAGCACGTTGCCGGGTACCACGCGGCAGGCGTCGCCCGGTAGGTCGTCGCACGCGCGCGCCTCGGCATCGTCGTTGATCACCTCGTAGAGTCGCCCGGCGAGACGGTCGACCCTGCCGGCGTCAGCGTGGCGCGACATGGCACCCCAGGCCCTCCTCGCCGTGGAGGAGCCACCAGCCGTCGACGTCGGGCGAGGACGCGACCGGGCCCACCACGTAGGCGCCTGCGAGCATCGTGCGCTGAACGGAACGAACTGCGGTGATCACGTGAGCCTCCCGAGGCGCCGCCGCATCACGCCAGTGATTCCCGGATCCGTGGGCCGCACGGCTGTGAGGCTTCCCCTCCGCCGGGCTGGTTCGCGACGGCACGGGTGTCGTGCGCCTCGGCCCCGGGGCGACACGCCCACGAGACGGCTCACCTGGGCCGCGCGGTTGCGAACGTCGGTCCCACCCGCTCGCGCCACACGAGCGTCTGGTAGAGCATCAGGAGCGCGAGCGTGAGCACTACGATGGAGACGCCGATGGTCTCCAGGCCCAGTGCTCGGGCGACGACCCCGACGGTGGCCGTGAACGCCGCGCCGCCCAGGCCGGCGGCGGCGATCTGGAAGCCGATGGCGTTGTCGGCGTGCGCCTGACCCACCCAGCGCGGCGTCATGATGATGAGCGAGGCGAAGACGGGGGCGAACGCGGCGCCGATCAGCATGAGCCCGACGAACGACAGCGACCGTGTCGGCTCGAGCCAGAAGAGCAGGGCGCCGACGACGCTGCCGACGAGGCAGGCGCTGAGCGTGCGGACGAGTGGTACCCGGTCGGCGACGATGCCGAAGAGGACGCGCCCGACCATCAAGCTGCCCCAGTAGAGGCTCACCATGAGGCCGCCGGTTGCGACCGATTCGCCTCGGTGCAGCGTCAGCAGGGTGAAGCTCCACTGGGCCACCACGAACTCCGCCCCCGTGTAGACGAAGAAGGTGAGCATGGCGAGCCACACGATGGGTTGCCGCAGCGTGTCGCGGCTGCGGGCTGCCAGCGGCGGCCGCGCGGCAGCGCCGTCGCCCGTCACCACGCCGGCCCAGCGCCGGCGTGTCACGAAGAACGTCAACGCCAACAGCGCCTGCGAACTCGCGACGATCACGTAGCTCCAGCGCCATACGTGGCCAGAGGTCAGCACCGCCGTGACGATCAACGGCCCGAGGGTGGTCCCCAGACCGAAGAAGGCGTGCAGCCAGTTGAGGATGCGCGCGCTGAAGTGCCGCGCGCCGTACGCGTTCAGGCCCGCGTCGATGGCGCCACCAGCCGTTCCGGCCACGAAGCCGAAGGCGAGGAGCAGGTGCCAGGAGGTGGTGATCGCGAAGCCGAGCAGCGCGAGCGCAGCCGCCAGCGTCGAGAGGGCGAGGAGGCTGCCGATCGGGAGCACACGGAGGACCCGCCCGCTGAGGGAGCTCGAGGTGAGGTAGCCCGCCGTCTGGAACGCGACGAGCAGACCGAGCGCGTCGAGGGGTACGCCGAAACCGCTGCGGATCGAGGGCCACGACACCCCGAGGAGGCCGTCGGGAAGGCCGAGGCTGACGAACGCGAGGAACGCGAGGAGCGCGAGGAAGGTGATGCTCGGCATCGGCAGCTCCCATTCGAGCGCATTCGGGACGCATGGCGCAAGGACGATCCCAGCCCCGGTACGTCAGGCGTGTACGACGCCGTCTCAGAGTACGTCGGCCAACGCAGCGTCGAGGCCGTCGTGCAGCGCGCGTACGAGTGCGTCGACCTGCGCCTCGTCGATCACGAACGGTGGTGCCAGGAGCACGTGGTCGCCTCCGAGCGCGCCGGCGCTGCCGCCACCCGGATAGATGTAGAGGCCACGGTCGAGGCACGCCTGGCGCACGCGAGCGCGCACGCCGGCCGCCGGCGGGAAGGGGTTCCGGTTGGTGCGATCCGCGACGAACTCGACCCCCGCGAGCAGGCCAGCGCCGCGGATGTCTCCCACGTGCGGATGGTCGTCGAACGTCTCGTGCAACCGCGCAAGGAGGTGTGCGCCCATCGCCCGCACGCGCCGCAACAGGCCCTCGCGCTCGATGATGTCGATTACGCGGCTGCCGATGGCGGCCGCCACCGGATGCCCGGAGTAGGTGTGGCCGTGGCGGAAGTCGTCGCGCCTGGAGCGGAACGCATCGAACATCTCGTCGCTCACCAGGAGCGCACCGAGCGACGCGTACCCCGCGCCGATGCCCTTGGCCGTGGCGATCAGGTCGGGCAACACGCCGGCTTGCTGCATCGCCCACCAGGTACCCGAGCGGCCGTTGCCGCTCATCACTTCGTCGGCGATGAAGACGATCGCGTGCTCGTCGCAGATCTCCCGCACGCGTCGCCAGTACGCCGGCTCGGCCGCGGCTCCCGGCGCGCTCGAACCGACGATCGGCTCGGCGATGAACGCCGCGATGCGCGCGGGGCCCTCGGCCTCGACGACGCGTGCCAGGTCGTCGGCGCACTCCAGCGTGCAGCGGCGCTCCGCGTGGCACCAGGTGCAGCGGTACGGGTAGCACGGTGCGATCTTCGGTTCGATGCGCAGCAGCGCCGTGAACGGCGCCGTCCGCTCGACCTGATCGGTCACGGCCAGCGCCCCCAACGTCGCGCCGTGATAGCTCGTTCGCCGCGAGACCACCTTGACGCGCTCGTCCCGCCCGTGTGCGAGATGGACCTGGCGGGCCAGCTTGATCGCCGCCTCGACCGACTCGCTGCCGCCGGACGTGAAGAACACACGGCTGAAGCCGTCCGGGGCTCGGGCGATCATCTTCTCGGCGAGTTCGATGGTGGGCCGCGTGATGAACGCACCCGGATGCGCGTACGCGACGCGGGCGGCCTGGTCCCGCAAGACGTCGGCGAGTTCGCTGCGGCCGTGACCGACCGATGCCACGGCGGCGCCCGCCGCCGCATCGAGATACGCGCGGCCGTCCTCGCCGTAGAGGTACACGCCGTCGGCGCGGTCGATGACGATCGGTTCGCGCGTGAGATCACGGAGGAAGACCGGTCCATCGAGCAGCGAGGTGGTGGGCACGTCAACGCACCAGCAGGATCGGGACCTTCACGTGGCGTGACACCTTCTCCGCGGTGCTGCCGAGGGTCGGGCGCGTGAGCGTCCCCTGGCTGTGGGCGCCGACGACGATGAGGTCGGCGAGCTCGCGCTCGGCCATCTGGACGATCTCGCGCCAGGCCGAGTACTCGCCGTACTTGACCACCAAGCGGCTCGGGACCCCTTCGGGGAGGTGCTTCGCAGCCTCCTGCAGCAGCTCCTTGCCGTGGTCGGTGGCGGCCTTGCGCAGTTCGCCAGGAGGGAGGTAGAAGCCGGCCTGCAGCGCGTAGGTGGGCGGCGGCGGCACGACGTGGAAGAGGATCACGTCGCCCTGCAGGTCCTTCGCCAGGCGGCCGCCGATCTGCACGGCGGTGTGCGCGTGGCTGTCCTCGTCGATCGCGATCAGGAGCGTGTCGAACACCTCGGTTCCCTTCAGGCCGCTGCGGCCAGGCGCATCCGATGGCGTTGCGCCAAGAAGATCAGCACCACGAGCGCGATGCCGATGGCGTCGGTCAGGAACGTCGGTTGGATGAGCATCACCGCGATGCCGAGGAGGACGATCTGCTCGTACCAACGCGTCTTGGTGAGCATGTAGCGCTGCGTGCCCGCACCGAACGCCAGCATCCCCAGCACGGCCGAGAGGAACACCCAGAGGCCGTCGAGGAACGAGTCGACGCCGAACAGCAGGAGGCGCGTGTTGAAGATGAACATGAACGGCAGGATCGCCGTGCGCATGTCGTACGTGAACCCCTGGATACCGGTGCGGATGGGGTTCGAGCGAGCGATCGCGGCCGCCGCGTACGCGGCCAGGCCGACGGGCGGTGTGTCGTCGGCGAGGATGCCGAAGAAGAAGACGAACAGGTGCGCCGCGAGCAGCGGGAAGCCGAAGCCGAACTGCTGGCCCAGGCTGTAGATCACCGGGGCCGTGAGCGTCGCCATGACGA
>SLSM01000380.1 GCA_007130445.1 Trueperaceae bacterium
CGAGCTGTGCCTCGCCTCGCTGTGGCACTGGACGCAGCGGGACGACTGCAGCGACACGAACATGTCCATCGGCTATTGGCACGCCTCGCGCGTGTACGCGACGGTCGGGCTCGCTGGCGAATCGATGCGATACGCAACGCTCTGCCTCGAGGCGAGCGTCCGACCGAACGTGCCGCCGTTCTACGCGGGATACGCCTTCGAGGCCCTGGCGCGTGCGGCGCACGTGGCGGGCCATCGGGACGCAGCGCGCGAGCACCTGGCCGAGTCACGCGCCATCGCCCATGGGTTGACCGAACCTTCGCACAAGAAGCAGCTGCTCGCCGACCTCGATACGCTGGCCCACAGCCTTGGCGCGACGTAACGAGCGTCCGTCACGGGACGATCGCGATCTTCGCGCGCGCATGTCGATCGAGGAAGTGCCCGACGGCTGCGGCGGTCTCCTCCAGGCGGTACGTCGTCTCGATGGACGGCGCGACCTTCCCGCTCTCGATCAGGCCCTTCAGGGTGAGCAGGTTCTCGACGCTCGGCGTCGCGATGAACGGCCGCAGGGACTGACCCACGAACGGCGAGAGCAGCAACGCACGCAAGATGCGGCCGAGCGGCCCGAAGAGGCGACCGCCTCCCCCCGACAAGACGAGCGTCCCCTTCTCGGTCAACACGCGCCGACACGCGGTCAACGAGCGGCTCCCAGCCAGATCGAAGATGAGATCGAAGCGCCGACCGCTGCGGGTGAAGTCATCCTGGGTGTAGTCGACGACGTGATCGGCACCGAGCGACCGGACCAACGCGACGTTCCGCGTGCTGCACACGCCCGTCACCTCGGCCCCCAACGCCTTGGCGATCTGGACGGCGAACGTGCCCACACCCCCCGACGCGCCGTTGATCAAGACCCCCTGCCCTGCCTGCAACCTCCCGACGTCACGCAGGCCCTGGAGCGCGGTGTTCGCCGCCACCGGCACGGCCGCCGCCTCGCTGAACGACAGGTTGGCGGGCTTCGGTGCGAGCGCCCGCTCGGAGACGACCGCGTACTCGGCAAAGCTGCCGGTCTCGATCTGGGCGTAGACCTCGTCGCCGGGGATGAACGCCGTCACCCGGCTGCCGACCACCTCGACCACGCCGGCGAGGTCGAGACCGCGAACACGGACCTTGGGGCCGCGCACGCCGAACGCCAGCCGCAGGACGAATGGTTCGCCGCGCATCAGGGCCGTGTCGGCGTGGTTCAGGCTGGCGGCGTGGATGCGCACCAACACCTCGTCGTCCGCGGGGACCGGCACGGCGATCTCCTCGATCCGCAGGACGTCCGCCGAGCCGTAGCGGTCCTGCACGATCGCCTTCATCGTGGGCGCGCGCCATGCACGCCGGGCGGGGCCGCCTTGCGGGCGGTGGTACGGGTCGCTGCTCGCAGCGTGGGGCATCGCGGATCTCCTCCAGCGTCGTGGTCGAGGTTCGGTGGCCATGACGGGGCGGTCTCGGGTCTTGAGGGGACCACACCTGGGCGCGATGGGACGAGCTCCACGGCGCCTCATCGGTACTCGGACCACCACATCCCAGGGCGTGGATCATGGCTCTGCCCAGACCAGGCTCGAACGCGCGTGGTGGAGTCCCACCACCGAGTGACACGGGCGTTCGAGCACGCGGACCCTCGGAGCTTCGCAAGACGCGTGCTCCGTCACGCGCGAACGGGTACCCGCCTCGGCCGCCATGCGACGGACCACGTTCGTGATCTCGCGGTCCGCGCGCAAGCCGAAGATCGGCATGATCAGCACCGCGAGGCCCACAGGGCGCGGCCGGAGCGTCCACCACACCGTCACGTTGGAACCACCGCTCTCGCACGGCTCGACCGTCCAACCGCCAACCATCTCGGACGCCGGGAAGGGGAAGCCCTCGGCTTCGGTCTCGAAGCGCAGCGCGAGCGAGCCGGACTCGAACGCGATGCACTCCTCGGACCACGATCGGCCGCCGCGGTCGACGCAGGTACGCACCGCGCCTCGTCCAGGCTCGGCGCCGCCTTCGATCGCCGAGTGGGCCAGCGACGGCATGTAGCGTTGGATCGCCCCGAGATCCGCGATGACCTGCCACATCGACTCCGCCGATCGATCGACGTGCACACGCACGCAGTGCTGCCTCGAGCGTGAGCCAGCGACGCGATGCGCCGTGTCGATACCCCAGCCTTGCCCGATCGCGAAGCCCAGGACCAACGCGCCGACCGCTGCGATGAGCACGACACCCGTCGTCGTGAAGACGTGGTGCTGCGTAGCGAGCACGACGACCGTGCCTGCGACCCAAGCGAGGTCGAGGACCGTGGCGTACGCAGCTCGCCACGTCTGGATCCGCCCGCGCGTAGCCTGATGGGCGAGATCGAGCGCGAACACGACCAAGCCAGCGCCGATCACGGTGAGGAACGGGTGGTACGCGATGCCCAACAGAGCGACCACCGTCGCCGGAGCGATGAGGATGAGCGACCCGGTCGCGGATGCGAAGAGCGCGTTGGCGAGCAAGGCGATACGAAGCGGACGGTCGTGTGGCATTGGACCCCTCTTCCAGTGGGCCGAGCGTGTGATTGTGTACACTCGGTTGACACGCTACGCTAGCCCGATGGAGCCCATTGTGTCAACACGGTTTACATCACGCGGTACGCCCATGGTCGACAGCCGCTCACTGCAACTGGCGAGCCTGAGCGCCGCCGTGCGCGACCGCGTGGTCCGCTGGGTCGCCGAAGGCCTCCGCGTCGACGGGTTCCACGACGTCTCCCC
>SLSM01000015.1 GCA_007130445.1 Trueperaceae bacterium
ACAGTGCTGGATTATGGCTCCAGTGGGCCGTTGTTTCGATCTTGTGGAATCGACAGGTTCGTTCACGCATCGGTTGTCAAGGATCGCCGCGCCCTTAGGCGCGAGTTCCAATCTTAAGCCATCGCGCTTCACCGTGTCAAGCCCCGTCGCAGGTCGGTCGCCGAGATCGATCGCTCGATCCGTCGTCCAACCGGCGCCTCGGATCATGGTTCCGAGTCGACCAGGTCGGGATTTCTCAACGTGGTGGTACGCGTCGGCTTGTCAAGGAACTCGGCCCGCAGCTCCGAAGAGCCTGTTGCGAGCGCAAGAGCAAACATACAGGTTCGGAGCACGGCATGTCAAGCCCTGGTACGTCGGAGGCCGGTGGACGCCATCGGCGCACCAGGCTGCGGCGCATGCCGCGTCACGCGACGGGCCGACGCCGCGGCGAGACGTGGGGACGTTCACCGGCTCGACACGGCGCGTCACGCCGGCGTCACGCCCCCTCCCCTAGGCTCCTCTGCGTGCGCACACACCGTGGCCATACCCCCACCGCCGGGTCCGTGACCGCCCGCACCCCCCTCATCGCGCTGCTGTTGCTGGTCCTCACGGCCTGCGGCGCGACGCCGCAGCAAGGTGATCCCCCGATCCGAACCCCGACCCTCAGCCGACGAACGTACGGATGAACGACGCGAGCTGCGCCGCGGGCGCCTACGTCGGCGTAGGCAGCACCGTGTTCGACGACGTGCGCGACGAAGCGCGGTTCCCGGAGGACGGAACCACGTTCGGCTCGCGCTCGGTGCAAGCCGACGCGAGCGTGCCCGCCTCGACGTTCGACGGCCGCGTCGCCTCCGATGCCACCTGCACGATGCTCGGGTCGAACGCGATCGGCATGAACGGGATCAGCGCCTCGGGAAGCGTCTTGCTCATCGCCACGGAAGGCGGACCCGGTGGGAGCTACGCCGGTGGCTACGCCGAGTACCGCAGCGAGCTCCGGGTCGGAACCCAAGACACCACGACCGGAGCGTGGTCCGGGGAGAACGCCTCGGTCCAGCTCACGTACCTCGCCGGGCCAGGGATCGTCGTGCTCCTGGCGTCCGCCCAGGGGCCGCTCGTCGACTCGACGACCATGGAGACCGGATCGCACACCTTCAGCGGCGACCTCGCACCGGGCGAGTACTACGTCGAAGGGCGCGTCTCGGTCGACCTCGAAGGCGGCTCGCTGCGTGACGGTGCCAAGAGCCTCGAGTTCGAGATGACCGTGCGCTGACCTCGGCGGCGAGCCGCCTGGCGTACCCTGGGCGCATGCAGCGCGACGAACTCGTACGTTGGCTCGACGACTACCTCGACCTCGCCGCCTTCTCGGACGACCCCTCGCTGAACGGGCTCCAGGTGGAGGGCACCTCCGAGGTGCACAAGGTGGCGGTCGCAGTCGATTGCAGCCTGACCACCATGGAGCAAGCGGCCGAGGCCGGCGCCGACATGCTGATCACCCACCACGGCCTGTTCTGGGGCGCGCCGCTCCCCGTCACGGGACCGCATCGCAAGCGACTCGCCTTCCTGCTCGAGCGCGACATCTCGCTCTACGCGGCCCATCTCCCCCTCGACGCCCACCCCGAGGTAGGCAACAACTGGGGCCTCGGCCGCCTGATCGGGCTCGACGAGCTGCGCCCGTTCGGCACCTGGCGCGGGCGCACCCTCGGCGTGGCCGGCGTCTTCCCCACGCCGCTGTCGCTGCGTGACCTCGCCGACCTGATCGAGCGCACGCTGGGCGAGTCGGTGCTGGTCCACGCCGGCGGCCCCATCGAGGTGTCGCGCCTGGGCATCGTCTCCGGCTCCGCCGCGGGCAGCATCGCCCAAGCCGCCGCCGCCGGGCTCGATACCTTCCTGACGGGCGAGCCGAAGCACGACCACTTCTACGACCCGTTCGAACGCGGTGTGAACGCGCTGTACGCCGGGCACTACATGACCGAGACGGTCGGCGTGAAGCTCCTCGCCGACAAGCTGCGCGAGGAGTTCGGGCTGGCGACCGAGTTCCTGCTCCTGCCGACGGGACTGTGAGCGCAGGAGCGGCCGGTCTGTTCCTGGCGTTCGAGGGGCCCGAGGGGTCGGGCAAGAGCAGCCAGGTGACGCGGCTCGCAGAGCGGCTGCGATCCGAGGGGCTCGACCCGCTGGTCACGCGCGAGCCGGGCGGTTCGCCGGCCGGCGAACGCATCCGCGACGTGCTCCTCGACCCGGTGCTGCGGCTCGATCCGCTCGCCGAGCTCCTCCTCTACGCGGCGGCCCGCTCGCAGCACGTGGTCGAACGCATCGCGCCCGCCCTGGCGGCCGGCGCGCTGGTGCTCACCGACCGCTTCAGCGCTGCCACCGTGGCGTACCAGGGGCACGGTCGAGCGCTCGACCTGTCGTTCGTACACGAGCTCAACACCCGGGTCACGCTCGGGCACCGCCCCCACCTCACGCTGCTGCTCGACATCGCACCCGAGGTCGGTCTGGCGCGGGTCGCCGCGCGCGGCGCGGCCGACCGCCTCGAGCGCGCCGACCTCGCCTTCCACCGCCGCGTGCGCGCCGGATTCCTCGCCCAGGCCGACTCTGACGGCGAGCGCTGGCGCGTGATCGATGCAGACGACGACGAGGAGCGCGTGGCGGCCGCCGTGTGGGCGGCGGTCGAGCCAGTCCTGCACGCATGGCGGCAGGCGGCACGCCGATGAGCACCTTGCGCCCCGGCCGCGGCCTCCGCGGGCTCGCGGGCGTGGCGCTCGCGGGCGTGGCGCTCGCGCTCGTGCTGGTCGCGGCGTCGTGTGACCGGAGCGCGCGCGTGCAGGCCCTCGAACCCGTCGTGCTGGCCACCTGGCCGCACGATCCGGAGGCGTTCACGCAGGGCCTCGTGTGGTTCGAGGGCCGCTTCTTGGAGAGCACCGGGCGGTACGGGCTGTCCGATCTGCGCGAGGTCGACGCGGTCAGCGGCGAGGTGCTCCGCCGGCGGGCGCTCGACGCGCGCGAGTTCGGTGAGGGCTTGGCGCTCGTCGATGATCGGCTCGTCCAGATCACCTATCGCGAGCAGGTGGCGCACGTCTATGACCGCGCCACGTTCGAGCCGGTCGGTCGCTTCACCTATCGAGGCGAGGGCTGGGGGCTCTGCTTCGACGGCGAGGTGCTGTGGATGAGCGACGGCTCGGACCGACTCACGCGCCGCGACCCGGCGACGTTCGACGTGCTGGGCAGCGTGCAGGTGACCCGGGACGGACGCGGCGTCGAGCGCCTGAACGAACTGGCCTGCGTCGACGAGCACGTGTACGCCAACGTCTGGCTCACGACCGACATCGTGCGCATCCGCACGGGCGACGGGCGCGTCGACGCCGTGATCGACGCCAGCGCCCTGGTGCCCGACGACCCACGCGTGCTGCGGAACCCGGATGCCGTGCTGAACGGCATCGCCTACGACCCCGCCGGCGAGCGCTTCTTCCTCACGGGCAAGCTCTGGGACGTGATGTACGTGGTGCGCTTCGAGCCGGCGGCGCGCTGAGCCAGTGCGAGGAGGCGCAGCGCGAGCGGGAGCGCAGCGCGTCGCGGGCGCATGGCGCCCGTCGCCGTGGCTTCAATCCGAGGCTGCAGCGCCGGTCGAGCCGGACGGCGTCGTCTTCGCGGGCGGTGCCGTCGGCGTCGTGTCGGATCGAACGCCCTTCTCGACGGTCCCTGCGCCGCCGTTGGTGCCGGCGTCAGTCGTCCCGGTGTCGGCCTTCACCGCACCGTTCGCACCGTTCGCACCGTTCGAACCAGCTGCGGCCGGCGAGCTCGCGCCCTTCTTCCCGCGCGAGTCCGTCACGTAGAACCCCGAGCCCTTGAAGGCGATGCCCACGGGCTGGATGAGGCGCTTCACGGGATCGCCGGTGGCGGGATCGGCCGTCAGCGCGGCGTCGACCATGCGCTGCTCGACCTCGAAGGTCGCGCCAGTGGTCAGGTTCCGGTACACGTAGATCGGCATGCATCCTCCAGCGATGAGCGATGTCGAGGGTCGGCGGTTGGCTACCGAGGGGCGTCCTGGACGGACCCGGCGCGGCCACCGATGGCAGGCACGACCGCCGTGTGCCAATGTAGCACCCTTGCTAGACTCCGTCCATGCCCGACGCTGCAGACGACCACGGCGCCCCGGCGGTGGTCGCGGTGCTCGGCGCCGGCGCCTGGGGCACGGTGATCGCCCAGCTCCTCGCCGACAACGGCCACGCCGTGCGCTTGTGGGCTCGTCGCGCCCCTCTCGCCGACGCGCTCCTCCGCACGCGGCGCTCCGCAGCGCTCGGCGCACGCGCCCTCCACCCCGCCGTGACGCCGACCTCCGATCTCGCAGGTTCCCTGGACGCCGCAGTCGCTGCGTTCGTCGCGGTGCCGTGTCGGGCGTACGCGCCGCTGGTCGACGACCTCTCGCGCGCGCCCCGCATGACGGCGCTGGTGTCGTGCGCCAAGGGCTTCCTCGACGCCGACCTGCGTCGCCCCAGCGAGGCGCTGGCCGAAGCCGCACCGCTGGTCGCGGTCCTCTCCGGACCGAACCTGGCCGGCGAGATCGCGCTGGGCCTACCCGCAGCGGCCACCGTCGCCAGCGACCACGACGACCTCGCCGAGCGCGTCCAAGGCTGGCTGTCGCAGCCGAGCTTCCGGGTGTACCGGTCACGCGACCCGATCGGCGTCGAGGTCAGCGGGGCGCTGAAGAACGTGATCGCCCTGGCCGCGGGTATGTCCGACGAGCTCGGGCTGGGCGAGAACACCCACGCGGCCTTGCTCACCCGCGGCCTGGCGGAACTCGCACGCCTCGGCCACGCGCTCGGCGGCGACCCCCGAACGTTCTACGGCCTCGCCGGCGTCGGCGACCTGATCGCCACGTGCGCCAGCCCGCGCTCGCGCAACCACCAGGTCGGTGCCAGGGTGGCGCGCGGCGAAGCGATCGCGGCGATCGAGGCCGGCGGAATCACCGCCGAAGGGGTGCCGACCGTCCGACACGTGGTCCGCTTCGCCGACGCGCACGATCTGGACCTGCCCATCTGCCGCGAGGTCGAGGCCGTGATCGACCGCGGCAAGCCGCCGCGCTCGGCGATCCACGATCTGATGACGCGCGCACCGAAGGGCGAGTGACCCGGCGGCGGCAGGGACGCGTCTCGCGGCGCCGTCCGAGCGCGCCGATCGCGGTGTAGCCTTGGCGACGGACCCATGGACCACGCCATCGTCGCCCACTCCCTCACCAAGCGCTACGGGCGCGTCGCCGCCGTCGACGACGTGTCGTTCGAGATCGCACCCGGCGAGATCGTCGGCTTCCTCGGACCGAACGGCGCAGGCAAGACGACCACGCTGCGCATGCTGGCCGGCCTGATCCGGCCGAGCAGCGGCGCGGGTACGGTGCTCGGCCGAGGCGTCCCCGGTCCCAGCTTGCGTGACGTCGGCACCATGATCGAGGAACCGAGCTTCTACCCATACCTCACGGGCCGCGACAACCTGCGCCACGCCGCGCTGCTGCACGGCGGGGTCGCTCGAGAACGGATCGACGAGGTGCTGGCGTTCGTGAAGATGGAGGCGGCCGCCGAGAAGCGCGTCCGCGCGTACTCGCAGGGCATGCGCCAGCGCCTGGCGCTGGCGCGGGCGCTGCTGTGGCGACCGCGGGTGCTGCTGCTCGACGAGCCGTCCAACGGCCTCGACCCGGTCGGCATCGCCGAGATCCGCGAGAATCTCCGGGCCGTGGCGCGCGAGGGCGTCACGGTGCTCGTGTCGAGCCACATCCTGGCCGAGATCGAGAAGCTCGTCGACCGCATCCTGGCGATCGAGAAGGGGCGACTCGTGTTCGACGGCCCGCTCTCGCGGCTCCTGGCGCGGGCCGAGTCGTTGACGCTGCGCTACGTGCTGCGCGCGACCGACCCGGCCGCCCTCGAGGCTGCGGCGCGCACCCTCGGACTCGTGACCGAGCGCTCCGCCGACCTCGTCACCGTCGAGGTGCCCGCGGAGCGGGCGGACGACCTGGTCAGCGACCTGGTGGCCGCCGGCGTGCGTGTCACCGAGGCGCAGCGCGACCAGGACGACCTCGAGGACGCCTATCTGCGGCTCGTCCAGGCCGACGCGAGGCCGGCATGAGCGGCTTCGTGCAGGTGGTGCGCGCCGAACTGTTCAAGGTGCTGCGTAAGCGCCGCACGTACGTCATCGCCGGTTTGTGGTGGGGCCTCCTGCCGGCGCTGGGTCTCATCATCGGCCGTCTGGTCTACGTCAACCTCGGCGCCTCGTTCGCCAACGAGGCTGGCGGGATCGACGTCGCGGTGCAGCAGATCGCGTCACCGTTCGGCCTGGCTCGCATCGCGTTGGTCGGCCCCGCCTACCTGGCTCCGACCTTCTACATCATCGTCATCACGCTCTTCGCGGCGCTCCTGATCGGCGAGGAGCGCGGCCACGCCATGTGGAAGACCGTCCTGGTCGCGCAACCGCAGCGCTTCGCCGTGATGGCCGGCAAGATCGCCGTGGCGATGCTCGCCCTGGGCGGCTTGCTGCTGGGGGCGGCGGCGAGCGCCGCGCTCCTCGGCGCGATCGGCATGACGTTCCTCCCGACCGACTGGTCCGGCGAGTGGGGCACGCTCGCCGGCCTGTTCGCCCTGCAGTGGGCGTTCTCGCTCACCGGGGTCCTGTTCGCGTTCCTGCTGGTGTTCCTGTTCAAGAACATGGTGCTCGGCATCGTGACGGTGTACTTCCTGCCCGGGCTGCTCGAGGGGCTCTACTCGATCTACGCCGCCACGGTCGGTTTCCAACCCGTCAACCGGCTGAACGTGTTCTTCCAGACCATCGCGTTGCAACAGCGCCTCGAGGACATCCCACGGTACTTCTACACGGCGAACGCCTACGCTCCGGCGCGGGCGCCCGTCTCGGAACTCCTCGCGGGCCTGGCGTCCGGCGGCGCCGACATCCCGCCCGACGCGATCTCGCAGCTCCTCGGTTCGTCCATCACCCTGCCGCACGCGGCGCTCGTGATGGCTGGGTACGCGGTGGCGTTCGGCGTGGTGCTGTTCTGGCGCTTCGCCCGACACGACGTCGAGTAGCCTTCCGGGCGCCGAGCGCGGCGTAGACTCGTCCCTCATGGAGCACCCCATCGCCACCCACCTGCGCGAGCGCATATTGGTGCTCGACGGCGCGATGGGCACGATGATCCAGCGCCACGCGCTCGGCGAGGCCGCCTTCCGGGGCGAGCGCTTCGCGGAGCACCCGCGCGACCTGATGGGCGCCAACGACGTGCTCGCGTTGACGCGCCCGGACCTGATCCGGCGGATCCACGCCGCCTACTTCGCCTCGGGCGCCGACATCGTCGAGACGAACACCTTCAACGCCACCCGCCTCGGCCTCGCCGAGTACGCGCTCGACGACGACGTGGCCGACATCAACCGCGCCGCCGCCCGGCTGGCGCGCGAGGCCGCCGACGCCGCCGCCACGCCGGAACGCCCGCGCTGGGTCGCTGGCGCCATCGGACCCACGAACCGTACGGCCAGCCTCTCCCCCGACGTCGAGCGTCCCGGCTTCCGCAACGTCTCGTTCGACGATCTGAAGGAGGGCTACCGCGAGCAGGTCGACGCGCTGCTCGGCGGCGGCGTCGACCTGCTGCTGATCGAGACCGTCTTCGACACCCTGAACGCCAAGGCCGCGTTGGTTGCGATCCAGGAGGCCTTCGCGGCGGGCGCCGCCCGGGTGCCCGTGATGCTCTCGGGCACGATCACGGACGCCTCGGGCCGCACGCTGTCGGGCCAGACGCTCGAGGCGTTCTGGACCTCGGTCGAGCATGCCGACCTGCTCGCGATCGGGCTCAACTGCGCGCTCGGCCCCAAGGAGCTGCGCCCGTACGTCGCCGAGCTCGCGCGGCTCGCGCACGTCCCTACGCTGGTCTACCCCAACGCCGGCCTCCCCAACGCCTTCGGCGGGTACGACGAGACGCCCGCGTCGATGGTGCGCGTGATGCGCGAGTTCCTGGAGGAGGGGTGGGTGAACGTGGTCGGCGGCTGCTGCGGCACCACGCCCGAGCACATCCGCGCGTTCGCCGAGGCCGCCCGCGGGCTGGCGCCGCGCGTGCCGAGCGCGCGCGACACCAGGCCGCGCTTCGCCGGACTCGAGCCGCTCGTGATTCGCGAGGACACCAACTTCGTCAACGTCGGCGAACGCACCAACGTCACCGGCTCGCGCCGCTTCGCACGACTCGTGAAGGGCGACGACTTCGAGGCCGCGGTCGAGATCGCGCGCGAGCAGGTCCAGGGCGGGGCGCAGTTGATCGACGTCAACTTCGACGAGGGCCTGCTCGACGCCGAGGCCTGCATGGCGCGCTTCCTCGACCTGATCGCCGCCGAGCCGGACGTGGCGCGCGTGCCCGTGATGATCGACTCCTCGGACGTGCGCGTGCTGGAGACGGGGCTCAAGCACGTGCAGGGCAAGGGCGTGGTCAACTCGCTGTCGCTCAAGGAGGGCGAGTCCGAGTTCCTGCGGCTCGCGCGCCTGGTCCGGCGCTACGGCGCGGCGGTGGTGGTGATGTGCTTCGACGAGCGCGGCCAGGCCGACTCGCTCGAGCGCCGCACGGCGATCGCGGAGCGCGCCTACCGCTTGCTCGTCGACCAGGCGGGCTTCGCGCCCCACGACATCATCATCGATCCCAACGTGCTCACGGTCGGCACCGGGATCGCCGAACACGACCGCTACGCGCTCGACTTCATCGAGGCCACGCGCTGGATCAAGGCCAACCTGCCCGGCGCGCTGGTGTCCGGCGGGATCTCCAACGTCTCGTTCGCGTTCCGCTCGCACCCCCGCGTGCGCGAGGCGATGCACGCGGCCTTCCTGTACCACGCGATTCGCGCCGGGCTCGACATGGGCATCGTCAACCCGAGCCAGCTCGAGGTCTACGAGAGCATCCCGGCGGACCTGCTCGAGCACGTCGAGGACGTGCTGCTCGCACGCCGTCCCGACGCCACCGAGCGCTTGGTCGCGTTCGCCGCGACCGTGGCGGGCGGCGTGCGCAGCGAGGCCGCCGACGAACGGTGGCGCGACGCGCCGGTCGAGGAACGCCTGCGACACGCGCTGGTGCACGGCGTCGCCGACCACGTCGAGGCGGACGCCGAGGAGGCGTACCAGCGGCTCGGTAGCGGTCTCGCCGTGATCGAGGGGCCCTTGATGGACGGCATGAACGTGGTCGGCGACCTGTTCGGCGCCGGCAAGATGTTCCTGCCGCAGGTGGTGAAGAGCGCGCGCGTGATGAAGCGCGCCGTCGCGTACCTGACCCCGTACCTCGAGGCCGCGTCGGCCGGCGAGGTCCGCAGCGCGGGCACGGTGGTGCTGGCGACGGTCAAGGGTGACGTGCACGACATCGGCAAGAACATCGTCGGCGTGGTCCTGGGTTGCAACGGGTACCGCGTGATCGACCTCGGGGTCATGGTCCCGGCCGAGCGCATCCTCGCCACGGCCGAAGAGGAGGGCGCAGACGTGATCGGCCTCTCGGGGCTGATCACCCCCAGCCTGGAGGAGATGGTGCGCGTCGCCGCCGAGATGCAGCGCCGCGGGCTCGCCACCCCGCTCCTGATCGGCGGCGCCACCACGTCACGCGCCCACACCGCCGTGAAGATCGCACCCGCCTACGGAGCGCTCGCGATGCACGTCCTCGACGCGTCACGCGCCGTGCACGCAGTCGCACGGGCGATCTCCCCCGAGCAGCGCGACGCGCTCCGCGCCGAGGTCGACGAGCACTACGCGCGGCTGCGCGAGCAACACGCCGCGCGGCTGGACTCGGCCCAGCTCCTCGGCTACGCCGAGGCGCGACGGCGCGCGCCCGCCTGGCGCGACGACGCGGGCGCATGGGACCACGTGCAGCGGCCGCTGCGCCTCGGCGTGCGGCGCGCGGTGCCCTTCGCGCTCGAGGAGCTCGTGGAACGCATCGACTGGGGACCGTTCTTCCAGGCCTGGGAGCTCGCGGGGCGCTACCCGGCCATCCTCGACGATCCGCTGGTCGGGCGGCAGGCGCGCGCACTCCTCGCCGATGCCCGCGAGATGCTCACGCGCATCGTCGACGAGCGCTGGCTCGAGGCGCGCGCCGTGTGGGGGCTGTTCCCCGCCGCCGCGGACGGAGACGACGTCGTCGTGTACGCGAGCGAAGACCGCCTCGAGGAGCGGCTGCGGCTGCCGATGCTGCGCCAGCAAGGGTCCAAGCGACCCGACCAACCGAACCTGTCGCTGGCCGACTACGTGGCGCCTCGCGACCTCGGCGTGCCCGACTGGGTGGGGGCGTTCGCGGTGTCGATCCACGGCGCCGAGGAGCGCGCGGCCGGCTTCGAACGCGAGCACGACGACTACCAGGCGATCCTCCTGAAGGTGCTGGCCGATCGCCTGGCCGAGGCGCTCGCCGAGCGCCTGCACGAGCGGGTCCGCACGCGCGAATGGGGGTACGCCCCCGACGAGCGCCTCGAGCTGGAGGGCCTGCTGCGCGAGCGCTACCGCGGCATCCGCCCCGCCCCCGGCTACCCGGCGTGCCCGGACCACACCCTCAAACCGCGTCTGTTCGACCTGCTCGGCGCGACGGACGCGACGGGCATCGCCCTGACCGAATCGCTCGCGATGACGCCCGCGTCGTCCGTCTCGGGACTCTACTTCGCACACCCGGAGGCCCGCTACTTCGGCGTCGGCAAGGTGCTGCGCGACCAGGTGGTCGATATCGCCGGGCGCGCCGGCATGAGCGTCGAGGAGGCCGAGCGCTGGCTGGCACCGTCGCTCGGGTACGACCCGGAGCGCGCGCCTCTGGACCGGGTCGGCGGCGCCGCCTGAGCCTGCCGGAGCGCACTCAGCGCGACAGCGCCTCGCCCAACCAGTCGCGGATCGACACCCGGATCGGCATGAAGTAGACGCTG
>SLSM01000001.1 GCA_007130445.1 Trueperaceae bacterium
CACCGAGTTCGCCAAGGTCATGAAGTGGACCGATCCGAGCATCAAGCTCTTCGCCGCCGGCGTCTCGCTCTGGGAGCCGAGGTGGGTCGAGCGGGTCCAGCTCCTGATGGAGCACGCCCCGCAGTTGATCGACTACATGGCCATCCACTGGTACGTGGGCAACAGCCGCGAACGCGGCTATCGCGACGACGACTTCGCCTCGTACATGGCCATCTCCGAGAAGATGGACGACATGCTGAGCGGCACCGCCGGCATCCTTCGGGCGATGGCGTCGGCGCTCAAGTTGGGGCGGACCATCCCGATCGCGGTGGACGAGTGGAACGTCTGGTACCGGGTCCACAACGAGGGCAAGCTCGAGGAGGTCTACAACCTCGAGGACGCGCTGGTGGTGGCGATGCACTTCAACACCTTCTTCCGCCACGCCGCCAGCGTGAAGATGGCCAACATCGCCCAGATCGTCAACGTCATCGCGCCGATCATGACGACGCGTGACGGCATGGTCCTCCAGAGCACCTTCCACCCCTTCGAGCTCTACGCCAGCACGGCCGGGGACACGGCGCTCGACGTCTTCTGGGACGGCGAGACCTTCTCGACACCGGAGTTCGACGCGCTGCGCGTGCTCGACGTCTCGGCCACGCTCGACAGCGCCAGTGGGCGCCTGGCGGTCTACCTGGTCAACCGCAGCGAGCACGCCGCGCAGAGCACCACCATCGAGCTGCAGCGCGGTCGCTTCGCCGACGCCGGCGACCTGCACGTGATCAACGGTCCGCACGTCAAGGCGGCGAACACCTTCGAGACACCGGATCAGGTCGGTGTGCGCAGCAGCCGCGTCGAGGCCGGCGGCAGCACGCTCACCCTCGAACTCGAGCCGCACTCCGTCACCGCACTGGTCATCGACGTCGCCTGAGCGGCGCCCCCGCTCGCGGGGAGAACGGAAGCGCACATGTACACGATCGGCATCGACTACGGCACCGAATCGGGCCGCGCCCTGCTGGTGCGCGTCTCCGACGGCGCCGAGATCGCCACGGCCGTGCACGCCTACGGCGACGGCGTGATCGACGAGCGGCTGCCAGGCAGCGAGCAGCGGCTCCCACCCGACTGGGCGCTGCAGAACCCGGACGACTACGTCGAGGTGGTGCGCCGCACCGTCCCGGCGGTGCTGCGCGAGAGCGGCGTCGACCCTGCCGAGGTGGTCGGGGTCGGCATCGACTTCACGGCCTGCACGATGCTGCCCACCACCGCCGACGGCACGCCGCTCTCGCGGCTCGACGCGTACCGCGGCAACCCGCACGCCTGGGTGAAGCTGTGGAAGCACCACGCGGCGCAGCCGCACGCGGACCGCATCAACGAGCTCGCGCGCGAGCGCGGCGAGTCCTGGCTGCCTCGCTACGGTGGGAAGATCTCGAGCGAGTGGTTCTTCAGCAAGGCCCTGCAGATCCTGGAAGAAGCGCCGGAGGTCTACCACGCCGCCGACCGACTGATCGAGGCCGCCGATTGGATCGTGTGGCAACTGACCGGCGTCGAGACCCGCAACACCTGCACCGCCGGCTACAAGGCCATGCACCAAGACGGCGACTTCCCGAGCCGCGACTACTTCGCCGCGCTCGATCCGGCCTTCGCCGACGTGGTCGACGACAAGATGCTGCGCACGCTCAGCCCGCTCGGCGCCAGCGCCGGGGGCCTCTCCGAGGAGGCGGCGGCGTGGACGGGCCTGCCCGCCGGCATCGCGGTGGCGGTCGCCAACGTCGACGCCCACGTCACGCTCCCCACCACCGGCACGGTCGAGCCCGGCACCATGGTCATGATCATGGGCACCTCGACCTGCAGCGTGCTGGTGGGCGAGGCCCTGCACGACGTCGAAGGCATGTGCGGCACCGTGGTCGGCGGCATCGTGCCCGGCCAGTACGGCTACGAGGCCGGGCAGAGCGGCGTCGGCGACATCTTCGCCTGGTTCGTCGAGCACGCGGTCCCGGCCGAGACCAGGGCCGCGGCCGCCGAGGCCGGGCTCGACGTGCACGGCTACCTGACGGGCGAGGCGAGCCGGCAGCGACCAGGTGAACACGGGTTGCTGGCGCTCGATTGGCTCAACGGCAACCGCTCGGTGCTCGTCGACGTCGACCTCAGCGGTTTGATCGTGGGGCTCACGCTGGCGACCCGGCCCGCCGACATCTACCGGGCGCTGATCGAGGCGACCGCCTACGGCCAGCGGGTGATCGTCGAGGCCTTCGAGGCAACGGGCGTCCCGGTGCGAACGCTGGTGGCGGCCGGGGGGTTGCCCGGCAAGAACCCGATGATGATGCAGATCTACGCCGACGTGCTCGACCGGCCGATCCACCTGGTGGCCAGCACGCAGGCACCGGCCCTCGGTTCGGCCATGCATGCCGCGGTCGCCGCCGAGGTGTACCCCGACATCGCGGCCGCCGCCGAGGCGATGGGACGCCTGGGCGACGTGGTGTACACGCCGATCGCCGAGAACGTCGCTCCCTACGACCAGCTGTACCGCGACTACCGTTACCTCCACGACCTCTTCGGTCGCTCCACGCGCGACGAACCCGGCGGCGTGATGAAGCGCCTGCGCGCGCTGCGCGGCGCCCACCACTGAGCACCGCGCCGCCCCGCGGCACGTCTCGAGAGAAGGAACCCGATGCCGAACCCGTCCACCCCGCACCTGCGCCTGCTCGTCGGCTCGCAACACCTCTACGGACCCGAGCCGTTGCGCGAGGTCGCGCACAACGCCCAGACCGTCGCCGACGCCTTGAGCGCGGCCGACGCCATACCGCTGCCGGTCACGTTCGGCGGCGTGCTCACCACCTCGGCCGAGATCCGGAACGCCTGCCTCGACGCCGACGGCGATCCCACCTGCGTCGGCGTGGTGTTGTGGATGCACACGTTCTCGCCGGCGCGTATGTGGATCAGCGGTCTCACGGGCCTCCGAACGCCGTTCGTCCACCTGCACACGCAGTTCCATCGTGATCTGCCGTGGGACACGATCGACATGGACTACATGAACCTGCACCAGGCGGCGCACGGGGACCGCGAAGCCGGCTTCCTGCACACCCGCCTGCGCCTCGAGCGCAAGGTGATCGCCGGCCACTGGTCCGACCCCACCGTGCAGCAGCGGCTCGGCCGGTGGGCTCGCGTCGCGCACGCCTGGCACGAGCTCCAGCAGCTCAAGGTCGCCCGTTTCGGCGACAACATGCGCAACGTGGCGGTGACCGAGGGCGACAAGGTCGCTGCGCAGGTGCGCCTCGGCGTGACGGTCGACGGCTACGGCGTGGGCGACCTCGTGGCACGCGCCAACGAGGTCGGCGACGGCGCGATCCGCGACCTGGTCGACGCCTACGTCGAGGCGTACCAGGTCGCGCCCGAGCTCCTGCCCGGCGGCGGGCGCCACGGGGCGCTGCTCCACGCCGCTCGCGTCGAGCTGGGCCTGCGCGCGTTCCTGGACGAGGGGGGCTACCGCGCGTTCACCACAACCTTCGAGGACCTGCACGGCCTCGACCAGTTGCCAGGCTTCGCTGCACAGCGACTCATGGCCGACGGGTACGGCTTCGGTGCCGAGGGAGATTGGAAGACCGCCGCCTTGCTGAGCGCGCTGAAGGTGATGGCGGGCGAGCGCGGCATGGGCACCTCGTTCATGGAGGACTACACCTACGACCTCGGACCGGACGGCCCGCGTGTGCTCGGCTCGCACATGCTCGAGGTCTGCCCCTCGATCGCCGACGAGCGGCCGCGCATGGAGATCCACCCGCTCGGGATCGGCGGCAAGAGCGATCCGGTGCGGCTGGTCTTCGACGCCAAGCAGGGACCAGCCGTCAACGTCTCGCTGATCGACCTGGGACAGCGCTTCCGGCTGATCGTGAACGAGGTCGACTCGGTGTCGCACCCGGCGCTCCCCAAGCTGCCGGTCGCACGGGCGGTGTGGACCTGCCGCCCGGACTTCGCGACCGCCGCGGAGGCTTGGATCTACGCGGGTGGGGCGCACCACAGCGTGTTCAGCTACGACATCGACGCCGAGCAGGTCGAGGACCTCGCGGCCATGGCCGGCGTCGAGGTCGTCGTGATCGACGCCGACACGCGCCTGCGCACGCTGCGCAACGAGCTCCGGCTCGCAGACCTGAGCTACACTCTGCGCCGTGGCCTCGGCGACTGAGGCCGCGTGGCGCGGCGCGCGCCCCGACGTCGGGGCCGCGCTGCGCAGCGTGCACGACACGCGCACGCTCGACATCCGACGGGGTGCGCTCGCCGATGTCGGCCAGGTGCTTCGGGAGGCCTTCGACGACCGGGCGGGGTTCGTGGTGGCGGACGAACGCACGTTCGCGGCCGCTGGCGCGGACGTCGTCGAGCGGTTGCGCGCCGTCGGTCGCTCGGCCGGAGAGCCACTGGTCTTCCCAGGCACACCAGCGCCGTATCCCGATGCTGCGCACCTCGAACGCGTCGAGCAGGCGTTTGCCTCCGTGGACGCCGTACCCGTGGTGGTCGGCGCAGGCACGCTCAACGACCTGACCAAGCTCGCCGCCCATCGGCTGGGCCGGCCGTACCTGTGCGTCGCCACCGCGGCGTCGATGGACGGCTACACCTCGTTCGGTGCGATCGTCACCCAGGACGGTTTCAAGCGCACCATCGGCTGCCCCGCCCCACGCGCGGTGATCGCGGACCTCGATGTGCTGGCCGCCGCACCGACGGAGCTCAACGCCGCGGGCTACGGCGACCTCCTCGGCAAGGTCACGGCCGGTGCCGATTGGCTGTTGGCCGACGCGTTGGGCCTGGAGCCGATCGATCCCGGCGCCTGGGCGTTGGTGCAGCCGCCCTTGCGAAGCTGGCTCGAGCGGCCCGACACGCTGCGCGAGGGCGATCCGGACGCCCTCGAGCGGCTCTTCGAGGGCCTCACGCTGGTGGGGATCGCGATGCAGCTCGCCTCGTCGTCGCGGCCTGCGTCAGGCGCCGAGCATCGCTTCAGCCACCTGTGGGAGATGGAGGCACTCGACGCCGGGCACGCGGCGTTCGCCCACGGCTTCAAGGTCGGCGTCGGCGCCATCGCCACGGCCGCGCTCTACGAGCGCCTGCTCACGCGGGACCTGCGCAGCCTGGACGTGGACGCCGCGGTGCGCGCCTGGCCCGCACGCGACGCGCTCGAGGCGAGCGTCCGCGCCATGCACGCGAACCCGGTCGTGGCCGACAACGCCGTGAGCGAGACGATGGCCAAGTACGTGGAGGCCGACGCGCTGCGGACGCGACTCGTACGGCTCCGAGACGTGTGGGGCGACCTGCGCGAGGCGCTGGCCGCGCAGCTCCTACCGGCCGCGTCGTTGCGACGGATGTTGGCCGCCGCCGGCGCGCCGACGCACCCGTCGCACATCGGCGTCGACGCGGCGCGCTTCCGCGCCGCACACGCGGCGGCGCGTACGATCCGCGCGCGCTACACCGTCCTCGACCTGTTGTTCGAGACCGGGCTGCACGCCGAGGTGGTCGACGAGGTGCTGGCCCCCGACGGCTACTGGGGCGCCGGCGACGCCTGACGGCGGCCGGCGGCTCGCGGCCGGCCCCCTACTCGTCGATGCTGGCGTCCATGGTGCCGTAGCGCGTGCTGTAGCGCTCGAAGTTGGCGCGGACCTCGTCCTCGGGGAGCGCCTCGACCTCGCCGATCTGCAGTGCCAGCCAGACGGTGCGCGCCACGTCCTCGACCATCACCGCGGCCTTCAAGGCCTTCTCGACCGTGGTGCCGATGGTGAAGACGCCGTGCTGCTTCATCAGGATCGCGACCGAGTCGCCGATGTGGTCGACGATCGTCTGGCCGATCGCGCGGCCGCCGATGCGGGCGTACGGAGCGCACGGGATGGCGCCACCGAACTCGTCGGCGATGGCCGTCAACACGGGATCGATGCCGCGCCCCACCGCGGCGAAGGCCGTGGCGTAGGTCGAGTGCGTGTGCACGATGCCCATGACGTCGGGTCGGTGGTTGTAGACGAAGACGTGCGACGCGGTGTCGGACGAGGGGCCGAGATCGCCCTCGACGACGTTCGACTCGGCGTCGACGATCACCATGTTCTCGGGTGTGAGCTCGGGGAACTTCAGCCCGCTGGGCTTGATGACGATCAGGCCGGTCTCGGGATCGCGGCCACTGACGTTGCCGCTGGTCCATGTCACCAGACCCTCGCTGGGGAGCGCCTGGTTGGCGTGGCAGACCTCGTGGCGCAGTCGCATCAATCGCATGGGGGCCTCCTGGTCACCGATCGGCTGCACTGGGACGCCGCCGGTGGTCTCGAGCCCACAGGATAGCGCGAGGCGCCTCGGTCCGCGACCCCGGCAGCCGAGCGGCGCATGCATCCGGCCTGGAAGGCGCGTGACGCGAGCGCTCGAACGTCCTCATGCCCCGGCTGCGACGCGCTCCCCGAGCGCGAACGCCACGGCGTCCCGTTCACCCAGGGCCGCACCGCGACGTTCGAGATCGCTCGCGTGCGGTTCGGGAACGACCGCGAGCGCGGCGGCCCGAGCCGCCTCGTAGGTCGCCCGTTGCGGCGGCGTCAGCGGCACGCCGATCGCGTCGCACATCGACCGCACCGCGCCCGCCAACGCGAGCGCCCGCTCCATGTCGCCGCGTGCCACCGCGAGGTCCAGGAAGCAGCTCACCGCCTGGGCCACGAGCGCGCGGACCAGGTCGAGCGCCTCGAGGTAGAGCTCCCGGGCACGCGCCTCGTCGCCGGTGTCGAGGTGCACGTTCCCGAGGTTCGTGAGCGACCGGCCCACGCCGGGACGGTCGCCGATCGAGCGCTGCGCCTCGAGCGTGCGCTCGAACTCGCCCCGCGCCCACTCCAGGTCGCCGCCGTACGCGAACGCGATCGCCTTGTTGCTGCGGACGTTGGCGACCTCCCAGACGTGACCGAGGCGTTCGGCGATCGCGATCGCCTCGTCGAAGAACGCGTGCGCTGCGTCCGGAGCACCGGCGTCGCGCACGACGGTGCCGAGGTTCCCGAGCGTGCCGGCCAGCGAGGCGTCGGCGCCGAGCGCTCGGTACGTCGCGACGGCCGCCTCGAAGAGCGAGCGTGCGCGCGCCAGGTCGCCGCGTCGCCACGCGATGATCGCGAGGTCGCAGCGCGCCGCCGCCTCGAGCCCGGCGTCGCCGAGCGTCCGAGCGTCCTCGAGCGCGCGCTCGAAGGCGGCGTTGGCCGCCTCGTAGTCGCCCACCTGCACCATGAGGAGCCCGTGCGCGAGGTCGCTGCGGACGCGCTCGCCGCTCGGTGCCTCGCTGGAGGGCAGCGCGGCGAGTCGCGCGAACCACGCGAGGCCTTCGCGGACGCGTCCGCGCCAGCGCCACGAGCGGGCGAGCGCCACGGCCAAGCCGCGCACGGTCGCCTCCCGTTCGGCCGCGAACGCCGTCTCCAGCGCCCGCGTCAAGTTGGCCTGCTCCGCGTCGAGGCGTTCGAGGGCCGCTGGTTGCTCCGGCGTGTCGAGCGCGGCGTCCGCCGCTCGGGCGAGCGCGAGCGCCCACGCCTCGTACCGGCGCGTCAGCGCCGCCTCGAGCCGCGGATCCTCCGCGAGCTTCTCGGCGGCGAAGTGGCGGATCACGGTGGGCACCGCGAAGCGCGTTCCGCGCTCGCGCTGCACCAGCGAGCGGTTGGTGAGCGCCAGGAGGGCGTTGATCGGGACGTCGACGACCTCGGCGGCTGCCCCGCGCGTGACGCCGCCGCGGAACACGGCCAGGCGACGCAGTGCCTCGCGACCGTCGCCCGTGAGGAGCGTCCACGAGCTCTCGAACACGCTGCGGAGGCTGGCGTGGCGAGTCGCCCCGGTGGCCGTCGCGGCGTGCAGGGCGGCGACGTCGCGCTCCACCTCGGCGAGCACCTCGCTCGGCTCGAGCGTGCGCATCCACGAGGCCGCCAGCTCCATCGCCAACGGGTTGCCGTCGAGCACACGGGCGAGCGTCACGAGCGCGCGGCGCTCGGCGCCGCTGGGATGGAAGCGCGGACGCACGCGTTGCACGGCACGCACGAGCAGCGCGACGGCGTCGTGAGTCTCGCCGTGGGGGGCGGCATCGTCCGGCGGGAGCGACAGCCCGGCGAGGCGCATCGTGGCCTCGCCAGGCACGTCGAGCGCGGCCCGCGACGTGACCAGCAGGCCCATCCGCGGACACCCGTCGAGCAGGTCGGCGACGAGACCCGGTGCCTCGGCGAGATGCTCGACCTCGTCGAGCACAAGCAGGCGCTCGCTGTCGGCCAGGGCCCCGACGAGAGCGCCGCTGTGCGCTTCGATCCGCAGGGCGAGTACCGCCGCGATCGCCGCCACCACGTCGGCCTCTCCCGTGGCGGCCCCGAGCGCGACCCAGGCGGCGCCGTCCTCGTAGTGCCCGGCACGCTCCCGCGCGAACTGAGCCGCCAGGCGCGACTTGCCCGTGCCGCCCGGTCCCGTGATCGTGACGAGCCGATGCGTCGCGCGCCTGGCGAGCGCGTGCAGCTCGGCGAGGTCGAGCGAGCGCCCGATGAACGGCGTGGCGTCCCCGCCGAGGCCATCGACCGGGCCGGGCCTCACGTCGGCGTTCGATGCGGCGGCAGCGGCCGGGAGGGCCGTCGCGGCTCCCGCGTCCGCGGACGCGTCCCCGGACGCGGGGGCGTCCGCGGGGTCGAGCTCGCCGCGACGCACCGCCGAGACCAACGCGGCGGTGGCCTCGAGCGGCTCGAGCCCCAGGTCGTCGGCGAGGCGTGCTCGGAAGGCCTCGAAAGCCTGCAGCGCAGCGTCGCGCCGACCGGCACGCGCCTCGGCTCGGATGAGGGCCTGGACCGCCTCCTCGTGGAGGTCGTCCTCGGCCAGCAGCCGGCGCAGGACTCGAGCCGCGTCCGCCCAGCGCTCGCCGCCCGCGAGCGAGCGCGCGAGCCCCAGCAGGGCCTCGCGGCGGGTCTCGCGCAGGTCCTCACGCTCGGCCCGCGGCCAGGCGTCGAACGCCTCCGAGATCCCGTCCTGCGTCCCCTCCAGGAGGGAGCCGGTGTCGAGCTCGACGGCGCGCAGCCAGTCGCCGTCCGCGACCGCGCGTCGCAGCGTGACGACGTCGCAGTCGACCGGCCAGCGCACCCGCGTTGGATCGACCTCGAGGTCGTGACCCCAGGCGCTGCGGCGAACCGTGTGCAGGAGCTGGCTCAAGGTGTGGCGGGCGCGACGCGGTTCGGTATCGGGCCACAGCAGCGCGACCAGCTCGTCGCGCGAGACCCAATCGCCGCGCAGCGCGAGGAAGGCGGCCACGTGCGTGGCCCGGCCGGGCGTCAGGAAGACACCGTCGCCGGCAGCGACCCGTCACGGCACGCCGAGCAGCATCAGCGTGTCGTCCACGCGGCATGATACGCGCTGGCTCCCTCCCCGTCAGGTGCGGGTCGTACGGTCCGAGCGAGCGTGGGGGCGACGCCTGGATCGTGGCCGTCGCCCCTACGCCGAGCGCCTTCAGCCGGCTATTCGACCCAGTAGTTGATCACCTTGAACTCCTGATCGCCGAGGCCCTGCACGTAGGTGAAGATCCCCCAGGCGTAGGCGTTGTCGGCGAAGTCGCTCGCGGAGATGCTGCCCACGATGCCGGTGTAGGTGGTCTGCGAGCCGCTGGTGATCGAGAGCGCGGCCTCCGCGCCGTAGCCGACGCTGAAGCCGGCGAACGCCACGCCGGCCGTCGCCTCGACCGACTTCTCGTACTCGATGCCGAGCGACCCGCCAGCGCTGATCTCGTTCGACACGGCGATCTCGAGCTCGGTATCGCCGGTGCCCTGGCCGACGCCCGTCGGGCCGAACTCGAGGAAGCCCAGGCCCGCGAAGCCGCCGTACTGCGAGCGGAGCGCGTTCTTGCGGCTCGCGCTCGGGTAGCTGCTCACGTCGCCGGGGGTGTGGTCGAAGACGTTGCCGCCGATCGGCGTCGCGTCGCTTGGGAGGGCAGCGTTGAAGAAGGTCCGCTCGGCGATCATCGTCACCGGCTCCCGCGGCACGCGAATGACCACCTGCATGCCGACGAGCTCCGGATCCGGGTGCGAGACGATGTCGTAGCGGTAGATGTCGTACGGGATCGACGTGAAGACCACGGCGTCCTCGAGCGAGCCCGAGGTGTACGTGACGGTCTTCTCGACCGTGTAGGCCGCGCCGGCCCAGGCGCTGGCCGTGGCGGTCACGGTCTTGCGCATCTCGACGCCGACATCACCGACGAAGGGCACGTTGACACTGGCGTCGATGCCGGCAGTCACGCTGGCCTTGACCGACACGGTGAGTGAGGCGTCGACGCCGGTGCTGGTTCCCTGGCCGAAGCGCGTGACGCAGGCGCCGACGTTCTGCTCGATGCCCTCCTGACACGGCGGGGCGGCCAGCGCGGCGATGATCAGCGGCTCGGTGAACACGAGCTCGTGGCTGCCGGCGCCGTACTTCAGGACCGGACCGTCGGCGTCGACGTTGGCGGGCACGAGGATGGGCCGCGCGGTCCCCTGTGAGTTGGTCGTGCCCGGTATGTCGATCTCGCTGAGCTGCGCCCAGCCGTTCACGCCGATCGACGAGACCGCCGAGATTCCCCAGACGGGTATGGTGGTCCGGTTCTGGTGATAGAGCAGCACGTTCTGGCGGCCGTCGCCGGTGACGTCGGCGGCGACCATCTCCATCGTCGCGACGCTCATGTATTGGCCGGCGTCGGTGTTGCTGGTGAGGAACGCGGCGGACGGCAGCTCGATGCCGTCGAGTCTCGTGAAGGGCGCGGCGTCGGCGAAGTTGTCGAACACCAGCTGGTTCGCCACGATCTCGTGCACGCCGTCACCGTCGAGGTCGGGCGTGGTCAGGAACACGAAGAAGCGTCTCCAGGACGAGAACGCGGGACAGTTCTGGTA
>SLSM01000053.1 GCA_007130445.1 Trueperaceae bacterium
CAGGGCCTTCGCGTGCTGCGGACTGGTGATCACGCGGCTCAACACGCGCACCGGCTGACGCGGGTACGCCAGGGCGAAGTCGAGGAAGAAGGCGTCGTCGGTGTGCGTCACGACCGCCGCGTTGGCGAAGCGCCCCTTGGCGGTGTCGGCGTCGATCTCGAGCTTGAGCTGGCGTGGATCGTGCCGCGCGGGCGGCGTGCGGTCGTCGTCGGGCATGCTCTCGGCTCCTCCGGCGGCTCACTGCCGCCAGGCGCGCTGCGCGCGCCCCGTCCGTGTGCGTGCGGCCACGCGGGCGCGTCGAATCAGCCGCCGTTCCGGTCTGCGGCGGCGACCTGCGCGAGCAGCCGTGGCAGCTGGAAGCGGATGCGCCCCACGTCGGCCAGCGACGAGAGTCGCAGCGTCAACACCATCTGCACGTCGCCTGGATCGCTGGCACCAGGCGAGCGCGGCACGGGCGACAAGACCACCGGTCCGCCGCGGTACTCGATCACGGTCTGTTCCATACCGCCGCCTAGGAAGCCGCCCAACACGCGGCTCGCCGAGAGGGCTGCGGCCACGAGGCCGCCGGCGGTGGCGAACCCTGGAGCCTCGCGCTCGGCCGCAGCGAGCACCTCGCCGCCGACGTCGACGACCGCCACGGCCAACACGCCCTTGACGGCCAGCACATCGTCCATCACCCGCTGCAAGTCGCTCATGCGAGCAGCTCCCTGACCGCCGCGGTCGCCTCGCCCAACGCGCGCTCCGCAAGGGCGACGTCCGCCGCCGGGTGCGCCGTGAGGACGAGGTAGTGCTCGCTCGTGACATGGCGCACGAGCACCCGTACGCGTTCGCTCCGCACGTCCAAGGCCGTCACCGGACCCCCCTCGAGCGCATCGGTGGCAGCCCGACGAAGGTCGGCCAGCGCCCCGGTGAGCTCCGCCACGACGGTCGTCAGGTCCGGTCCAGCGGCGGGTCGCTGCTCGACGAGCAGGCCATCCATGCCACCGAGCGCGGCGGCCACGCCGCCGTCCGCCTGAGCGAGCAGTCGATCCAGGATCTCCTCGAGGCTGCGCATCGACCGGAGTGTACCACCGGTGCCCTACGGCGCCCACGGCGCTGGCCCTGCTATCGTGCGCGCGTGACTCAGCTCCACGTGCGCGCACCAGAGGGGGCCGTGGCCGAGTTCGTCCTCCTCCCGGGCGACCCGAACCGAGCCTCCCGAATCGCCGACGCCTTCCTCGACGACGTCGTGCGCTACAACGACCACCGCCAGCTGCTCGGCTACACGGGGACGTATCGAGGGCTGCGCGTCAGCGTGCAGGCCACGGGCATGGGGTGTCCCAGCCTCGCGATCGTGGCCGAGGAGCTGGTCCGCCTCGGCGCCACCACGCTCGTGCGCGTGGGCACTGCGGGCATCGTCAGCGACCGCGTGCGGCCGGGCGAGCTGATCGTCGCCACGGGGAGCGTCGCGAACGACGGCACCACCCGCCAGTACCTGCGCGGTGCGGCGTACGCGCCCGTCGCCGACCACGGCATCGTGCGCGCCCTCGCGGCGGCCGGGAACGCGGCCGGCACGCCGCCCCACGTCGGGCTGATCCAGACCGAGGACGCCTTCTACGCGACCGCGCCCGACGACGTGCCCGAGCTGCGCTCGCGCGGCGTGCTGGCGATCGAGATGGAGGCCAGCGCCCTCTTCCTGATCGCCGCGCTGCGCGGCGTTCGCGCCGGCTGCGCGCTCGTCGCCAGCAACCACATCGGCGACCCCGAGTTCGTGCCCCAGTCGGTGCTCGACACCGGCGTGGAGGCGATGACGCGCATGGCGCTCGAGGCCGGCCTGGCGCTGGCCGCACAGGAGGCATCACCGTGACCGACACCAGCACGCCGCAGACCGTGACCGTGCTCGGCGCGGGCACCATGGGGGCAGGCATCGCCCAGGCGTGCGCCGCAGCGGGACACACCGTCACGCTCGTCGACGCCGACGAGGCAGCCCTGGAGCGCGGCCGGGCGGCGATCGCGTCGAGCCTCGCGCGCCTCGTGCGCAAGGGAGCGCTCGACGAGGCCGGCGCGGAGCGCGTCCAGGCCGCCATCCACACCAGCCGCGACCGCAGCGTTGCGGTGGCGGCGGCCGACGTCGTGATCGAGGCGGTCACCGAGGATCTCGACGTGAAGCGGGCGCTGTGGGGCGAGATCGGCACGCATGCCACGGCCGAGGCGCTGCTGGCCACGAACACCAGCAGCCTGTCGGTGACCGAGATCGCCGGGTTCGGCGGTCACGCCGAGCGCACCTGCGGACTGCACTTCTTCAACCCCGTGCCGGTGCTGCCGCTGGTCGAGGTGGTCCGGGGCGAGCGCACGAGCGACGCCACGACCGAGCGCGCCGTCGCCTTCGCCGCGGGTCTGGGCAAGACGCCCATCGTGTGCCGCGACACGCCCGGGTTCATCGTCAACCGCCTCCTGATCCCCTACGTGAACGACGCCGTACACGCGCTCGCCGAGGGCGTCGCGGAGGCCGCCGACATCGACGCGGCGATGACGCTCGGCGCGAACCTGCCGCTCGGGCCGCTGGCCCTCGCCGACCTCATCGGCCTCGACGTCACGCTGGCGGCGATCGAGTCGCTGCACCGCGAGACGGGCGACGGCCGCTTCCGGCCGGCACCGCTGCTCCGCCGCATGGTGCGCGCCGGCAAGCTCGGCCGCAAGACCGGTGAAGGGTTCCACCGCTACGCATGACGCACGCCCGCGGCGGCCGCTGAGGC
>SLSM01000387.1 GCA_007130445.1 Trueperaceae bacterium
CCTCGTGACCACCGCCGCCGAGCGCCTCGGCGACGCGCCGCGCCGACACGCCGTCGCGGCTCCGCAGGCTCAGCTTCACGCCCTCGTCGGTCTCGCGCAGGTAGACGGCGATGCGCGTCCCCTCGGCGTAGCGCACGACGCCGACGAAGTCGTCGCTGTCGTCGTCGCCGGCGAGCTCGGAGCGCAGCGCGAGCGTCTGGCGGATCGTCACGAGGGCGCCGTCTTCGAACGTGCGCATCGTCCCCAGGACGGCGGCCAGGCGCGCGAAGTAGGCAGGGTGGCGCCACTGCAGGCGGTCGGTCAGGTCGGCGTAGTCGACG
Source organism: Trueperaceae bacterium (assembly GCA_007130445.1). Lineage (GTDB taxonomy): Bacteria > Deinococcota > Deinococci > Deinococcales > Trueperaceae > CSSed10-48. The sequence goes on from SLSM01000387.1 coordinate 321, forward strand.
CCCGCTTCGATGAGTTCGCCGGCGACGGCGAGCGTGTGGCGGTCGGTGTTGGCGAAGCGGAAGGTGCCGGTGTCGGTGAGGATGCCGCACAGGCAGGGCGTGGCGAGGTGGGCGTCCCACGCGAGGCCGAGCGCGTCGACCAGGTGCTTGACCAGCACCGCCGTCGCGGCCAGCTCGGGCCGCACTACCAGCGAGTCGGCCGGGCCCTCGTTACCGGGGTGGTGGTCGAGGTTCACGAGCAGCGCCGCGCCCTCCACCGGTGCGCCCGTCGCGCGGGCCGGGCCGGTGTCGAGGAGCAGCACGAGGCTGCCGTCGGGGAGTTCGGCCAACGGTTCGACGAGCTCGGAGGGCTCGGCCAGGAAGGCCAGGTAGCGCGGAGGCGCAAGCGGCGCGAGCACGCGCTTGCCCAGCCGGCGCAGGGCGCGGGCCATGGTCAGGACGCTGCCCACCGCGTCGCCGTCGGGGTCGACGTGGGCGAGCACCACGATCGGCGCCTCCCAGGCGCGGAGGAGCTCGGCCACGTCGCGCAGGTCGGCGGCGAGGTCGGCGGTCGGTCGTTCGGCGCGCGCTGGCGCGTCGTGTGCGGTGGCTGGCATGGCCGATGGTACCAACCGACCCGACCGGCGCCGGGCCGCCCACTGTCTCCTGGTTCGCAGTGCGCGTCGCCGCGAACCGAGTAGTCTCGGGCATGGATGATCCCTGGCGTCTCGAAGGTGCAGCGCAGGCCGCCGCCCCGCGGCCTCGGGTCCCCGCCGTGCGACCCTTCACCCTCGCGCTGCTCGCGCTGCTCGTGTGGGTCGCGCTGCCGTGGATGCAGCGCCCCGATCCGGTTTTGCAGCACGTGCAGGCCTCGCCGCCGCCCGTGGTCGCGCCGACTGGTGCGCTGGCGCAGGCGTACGAGGTGGCGCGCCCCGGCACGCTGCGCGTCGAGGCGCGCTGCAGCGGTCAGTTCGCCCGGCAGGTGCTGGGCGTCGGCAGCGGCTTCTTCTTCGACCCCTCCGGCCTGGTGCTCACCGCCTACCACGTGGTCGACGCCTCCGGCACCACGCGCGACTGCGGCGAGGTGCGCTTCGTCGGCGTCGATCCCGACCGGGTGGAGTACCCGCTCAGCCTGATCGGCTTCGACGCCTTCATGGACCTCGCGGTCATGCGCGCCGAGGTCGACGGCCTGGTCCCGTCGATCCCGCTCGCGTCCGCGCTCCCGAGCCCGGGCGCCGAGATCGTGGCGATCGGCAACTCGCGTGGCGACTTCCTGCAGCCCCGCGCCGGACGCGTCACGCGCCTGGGCGTGCGGCCGGGCCGCGCCGACTTCGCGGAGTCGACCATCGAACTCACCGCCTCGCTCGCGCCCGGCGACTCCGGTGGACCGGTCGTGAACGCCAAGGGCGAGGCGATCGGCGTGGTCAGCTACATCTCGTTCAACCCCACCGGTATGGCCAGCTCCGGTAACCTCCCGCCGTTCCTGCTCGGCATCCCGCTGCCACGCGACTTCGCGTCGTATGCAGTGCCGGTCGAGGCGACGAGCGACCTGGTGCTGGCGCTGACCGAGGGCGCGGAGCGCGACGTGCCGGTGATCGGCTTCTCGTGGCAGAACGGCTACGATTACCAGCCCGGCGACAGCGAGGTGGACCTCGGGCCGCGGCCTGGACCGATCGTGGTGAACGTTGCGCCGGGCGGACCCGCGGAGCGCGCTGGCCTGCGCAGCCTGGCCGTGCGGCCGCTGCTCGACGACGAGGGCAACCGCGTCGGCAGCGAGCCCGATGCCGACGTGATCGTCGCCGTCGACGGCGTGGCCACGCCCACGTTCGCCGACCTGATCGCGGAGGTGCGCAAGAAGACGATCGGCGAGACCGTGGTGCTCACGGTGCAGCGCGGCGGGGCCACCTTCCGGCTGCCGCTCGAACTCGGCGCTCGTCGGTCGGTGTTCGCCGTGAACCGCTGAGCACCGCTCCTGCGCACGCCCCGAGCCCCAGTGGCGCAACGGAGCGGCGCAGCGGAACGGAGACGACCCCAGGCGCGGGAGCCTGGGGTCGTGTCGTGGTGGGCGATGGTGGATTCGAACCACCGACCTCGTCGTTATCAGCGACGCGCTCTAACCGACTGAGCTAATCGCCCGCTCGCGCAGGGCGACGAGCAGGGTACCACGCGTTCGAGCGGAGGTGTCAACCGCGCTCGAGCGCACACGCGCTGCGACGCGACCGCGTGCGCGTCGGCGCGCTGCTAGCATGCGCGCATGATCGAGACCCTGCACCTTGCCAAGCCGCGCGGCTTCTGCGCCGGCGTCGTGATGGCGATCGAGGCCGTCGAGGAGGCGGCCGTCGAGCAGCGCGAGCGCGGCGACGGCGATCTCGCCGTCTACCACGCCATCGTCCACAACGCGACGGTGGTCGAGCGGCTCGAGCAGACGCACGGCGTCCACTTCGTCGAGGACCTCGCCGACCTCGCGGCCGTGCGGCGTGACGCCGGCGGCAGCGTCAGCGACACGGTCGTGTTCAGCGCCCACGGCGTCAGCCCCGCGGTGCGGGCCGAGGCGAACCGGCTCGGCCTCACCACCATCGACGCTACCTGTCCGCTCGTCACGAAGGTCCACAGCGAGGCGCTGAAGTACGCCCGCGAGGGCTACCACATCCTGTTGATCGGCGACTCGGTGCGGCACCAGGAGGTGATCGGCACGCGCGGCGAGGCCCCGGACCAGACGACGGTCGTGTCGGTGGTGGGCAACCGCCACCCCGAGCCGGAGCTGGCCGATCCGCACACCGTCGAGGTCCCCGATCCGGAGCGCGTCGTGGTGCTCACCCAGACGACGCTGTCGGTCGACGACACGATGCGCACCATCGCGATCTTGCGCGAGCGCTTCCCGAAGCTGGTGCTGCCCTCGCGCGACGACCTCTGCTACGCCACCAAGAACCGGCAGGACGCCGTGAAGCGGATTGCGCCACAGGTCGACGCGTTCGTGGTGGTCACGTCGACGACGAGCTCGAACGGCATGCGGTTGCTCGAGCTGGCCGCCGACCTCACCGGGCGCGCGGTGCGCGTCGAAGGGGTCGGCGATCTCGACGCCGCCGCGTTCGAGGGCGTGCGCTCGATCGGGATCACCTCCGCCGCGAGCACGCCCGACGACCTGGTGCAGTCGATCGTGGCGTGGTTCCGGGAGCGCAACCCGGCGCTGCGCCTGGTGGAGGAGGGGGAGTGGGAGGACATCACCTTCCGCAAGCCCAAGCGCGTGCCACCGAGCCCTGCCGCGGTGTGAACGCGGTCGCGTCTCCGGGCGCCCGCGGCGCGGCGGCGAGGGTGTCCGTCGCGCCGATGATGGCCTGGACCGATCGCCACTTCCGGCGCTTCGTGCGTGAGCTGACGCGCGAGGCGACCCTCTACACCGAGATGGTGACCACCGGCGCGCTCGAGCACGGCGACGTCGAGCGCCACCTCGCCTTCGATCCGCTCGAGCGCCCGCTCGTGCTGCAACTCGGCGGCGACGACCCCGCGGCGTTGGCGCGCTGCGCCGCGCTGGCGGAGCGGCGCGGGTTCACGGAGGTGAACCTCAACGTCGGCTGCCCCAGCGACCGCGTGCAACGCGGCCGCTTCGGGGCGTGCCTGATGGCCGAGCCGGGGGTGGTGGCCGACGCGGTGCGCGCCATGCGTGCGGCCTGTGCGCTGCCTGTGACGGTGAAGCACCGCTTGGGCATCGACGACCTGGACGACGACGAGCACCTGGCGCGCTTCGTCGACGCCCTGGTGGCTGCGGGCGTGGACGGTGTGATCGTGCACGCCCGCAAGGCCTGGCTGTCGGGGCTGTCGCCGAAGGCGAACCGGAGCGTGCCGCCACTGCAACCCGAGCGCGTGCTGGCGCTGAAGCGCGAGCGGCCGTGGCTGCGCGTCGAGCTCAACGGCGGGGTGCGCGACGTGGGCACGGCGCTCGCGTGGTTGCGCGACGTCGACGGCGTGATGATCGGCCGGGCCGCCTACGAGGACCCGTGGCTGCTCGCGAGCGTCGACGCGCGGGTGTACGGGCGGCCGGGCCCCGCCGAGCACCGCGAGCAGGCGCTCAGGCGCTACCTGCCCTACGTCGAGGAACGGCTGGCTGACGGCGCGCCGCTGGGCGCGATCACGCGGCACCTGTTGGGGCTGTTCAACGGGCGTCCCGGCGCGCGCGCGTTCCGGCGCGTGATCAGCGAGCGGGCGCACCGAGCGGGTGCCGGCCCCGAGGTGCTCGAGGCAGCGCTCGCGGTCGTCCCGGAGCGGGTGCGCCGCGAGTCCCCAGAGACGTCCGATCCCGCGGCGGGAGACGTTGCGCCTCTGGTACACTCCGCCGCATGACCAGACCCCAGTGGTTGCGTGGCATCCGCGGTGCGACGACCGTCGCGGCCGACGAGAGCGACGCGGTGCTCGAGGCCACCAGCGAACTGCTCAGCGCGATGCTCGAGCGCAACGGCATCGACGACTTCGAGCCGATCGCTTCGATCTTCTTCACGACCACGCCCGACCTGATCTCGACTTTCCCGGCCGAGGCCGCGCGGGCGTTGGGCATGACGAAGGTGCCGCTGCTGTGCAACCAGGAGATTCCGGTGCCGGGCCGGCTGCCGCGCGTGGTGCGCGTGATGCTGCAGATCAACACGCACCTGCGGCAAGACGAGGTGCAGCACGTCTACCTGCGCGGTGCGGCCGCGCTCCGGCCCGACCTCAGCAGCGCGCAGTGACAGCGAACGAGGGCGTGTTCCCACACCGCTGACCGGGTGCGGTGAGCGGCTCGCTCGAGAGCCGTTCGCTTCGCTGCCGCTCCGGCTCGATCACGGTCGACGGCGCCAGGCTCGACGCGTGAGCGCCGCTGCGGGTGCGCCGACGAGCACCACGGCAGCGCCGACGGCGATCAGCGTCGCCATGCGTCCGAGGCCGGCGCTGAGCGTGATGACGTCGAGGCTGCCGATGCGGTGGTAGACCCACGCCGAGCCCAGGTCGGGTGCCAGCTCGGGATCGCCGGAACTCAAGACGATGATGCCGGACCCATCGCGCAGGTCGAGCCGTGCCGTCGAGCTGATGCCTGGCGCGTTGAAGCCGTCGTGGCCGACCACACGCGGACTGCCGAGGACGGGGCCGTAGAGGAGGGGGCCGAGCCCCCAGATGCCGATGCCGAACAGCGATCCGTGCGGGGTCGTCAGCTCGACCAGCGTGCGCTCCGAGACCACGCCGCGTCCAGGTGGTTCCCCGTCGGGACTCTCGAGGTGCGCCGCGAGGAACCGCGTCGAGTCGCCCACGGTCGTGTGCAGGGCGGCCGCGGCCTGGGCCGTGAAGTGCCGGTGAGGCACGCGGACGCCGTCGGCGAAGTGCGCGGCGAGGTCGTTGGCGATCACACCCTCGAGCCCGTAGGACGAGCGGTGCATCCCGAGCGGTTCCAACACCTCGCCGCGCATGTACTCGGCGAACGCTCGCCCCGAGACCTCCTCGATGAGCAGTTGCAAGACGGTGTAACCGCCGCCCGAGTAGCGCCACTGTGCACCTGGTTCGAGACCCACGCGTACGACGCCGTCCCGGCCAAGGCCTGCGTCCGCGGCTCGCGCAAGCGACGCCTCGAGCGGCTGGACGGCGGCGGGGTCCACGAAGCCGCCGTAGCCGAGCCCGTCCACGAGACCAGCGGTGTGGCTCAACAGTCGGCGGACGGTCACCCCGTCGTGATCGAAGCCGCTCGGCGGCAAGCGCCACCTCGTGAGGTAGCGCTCCACCGGCGCGTCGAGGTCGACGAGTCCGCGGTCGACCAGTGACAAGACTCCCCAGGCCGTCACCCACTTGCTCATGGAGGCGACCTGGAAGACCGTGTCGGGCCCGATGCGCTCGTCGGCGTCGACGGAAGCGTAGTGCTCCGCGTAGGCCCGCCCTCGATGGATGACGACCATCGCCAGGTTGCCGCGCAGTCGTTCTTCGGCCATGACGCGTGCCGCCGTCGCGAAGGCGTCGGCGTCTCCGCGGGGCGCGATCGGCCTGCGCCACCAGTCATGGACCGTCCCGACGAAGACGAAGGCCACCCAGACCACCAGGCCGACGAGCATCAGCGCGGGCCACCGCAGCGTTCGGAGTCGCATGGTCGCCCCCACGGTCGTGGCCGGATCACTCCGTGTCCACGGATGTACGGCGCGGTCGGCTCAGGCGCCTGCGAACGACAGCGCGTCGACGTGCAGGCTGCGCGCGCCGACGATCGCGCCGCCGGCGGGACGCCACTGCAGCTCGTCGCCGACGGCCTCGATCCGCTCGAGCAGCTTGAACAGGTTGAACGACAGCGCGAAGTTCTCGACGGGCCGCGACTCGCCCGCCTCGACCCGCAGGCCCAGGCCCTGCACCGACACGTCGCCGCTGATGGGGTTGGCGCCGGCGTGCACGCCCATGAGGTTGGTGACGATCACGCCGTCGTCGAGCGTGACGCCCTCGCCGGCCTCGAGCAGCAGGTTGGTGGCGCCGACGCCGAGCGTGCTGGCGTAGCTGCGCGAGGCGTGGCCGGTGTTGGCCTGGCCGGTGCGGCGGGCGGTGTCGCTGTTGTGGAGGAACGAGCGCAGCACGCCGCGCTCGATCAGGGCGGTGCGGCTCGCGGGCGTGCCCTCGGCGTCGAAGGGGCGGCTGGCGAGCCCGTCCTCGAGGGTGGGGTCGTCGACGAGCGTGAAGCGCTCGCTGGCGATGCGCTCCCCGAGCCGCTGCGCCAGCCGCGACTTGCCCTCGGCGACGGTCTTGCCCGACAGGCTGAAGAGCAGCAGCTGGAGGATGGTGGCGACCACCTCGGGCTCGAACACGGTCGCATAGCGCCCGGTGGCGAGCGGCGTGGCGCCGAGGTGCCGGCCGACCTTCTCCAAGATCCGCTGCGAGGTGCGGGTCGGATCGATGGCGTGGAACTCCTTGCCGAAGTCGATCTCCCACCCCTGCTTCACGCTCTCGCCCTGGCGCATGATCGGGCTGGCCATCAAGACGGCGTAGCCGTTGCGGTAGCCGCCGTCGGCGCCGCGCGTCGAGCCGAGCACGGCTTCGCTCTCCGACTCGCTGTAGCGCGCGAACGCGATCGCGTCCACGCGCTCGTCGGCGGTCAAGGCGCTCTCGAGCGTCGTGATGGCCTCGGCCTTGCGTTCGACCGGCGCCGAGAGCCCCTCGCCGATGAGGTCGGAGCGACCGAGCGCGCGCCCGTCGAGGATGACGGCGCCGCGCGCGCTCTGGAGGGCGGCGTTCTCGATCGCCTCGTCGAGCACCCAGGCGAGGCTGGCCTCGTCGAGCGCCTCGCTCGACGCGTAGCCGATGCGGCCGTCGTGCACCACGCGCACGCCGACGCCGCCGCGGGTGGCGCTGGTGATCTCGTCGACGCGGCCGCCGGCGGCGGCCAGGGTGAGTTCGCGAGCGTTGGTGGCGAGCACCTCGGCGTCGACGCCGCGTTCGATGGCGCGCTGCACCAGCACGGTCTTGGCCTGTTCGAAGGTCATGCTTCGCCTCCCACGACGATCTCGCTCACGCGCAGGTGAGGCTGGCCGACCTCGGTCGGGATGGAGCCGCTCAGGCTGCCGCACATGCCGGGTTCGGTGCTCAGGTCGGTCGCGACGGCGTCCACCTTCTTGATGGTGTCCGGGCCCTTGCCGACCAGCATGGCCCCGCGCACCGGCTCTGCGATCTCGCCGTGGCGGATGACGTAGCCCTCGGTGACGGCGAAGTTGTACTCGCCCGAGCCCGGCATGACCTGGCCGCCGCCCATCGCCTTGGCGTAGAGGCCGTAGCTGATGCCCTGGAAGAGATCGCTCGTGTCGTGCACGTCGCCCGGCAGGATGAAGGTGTTGCGCATGCGGGAGGTGGGGGCGTAGGTGTAGTTCTCGCGGCGCCCGGAGCCGGTGCGGCGGTAGCCGGTCTTGAGCGAACCCCAGCGATCGACCATGTAGGACGTGAGGATGCCCTTGTCGATGAGCACGGTGCGTTCTGTGGCCATCCCCTCGTCGTCGAACTCCGACGAGCCCCAGCCGTGCGGGGTCGTGCCGTCGTCGACGTAGGTGACCACGGGAGAGGCGACCTGCTCACCGAGCTTGTCGGTGAGGACCGAGGCCCGCCTGGCGACGGAGGTGGTCTCGACCAGGTGGCCGAGCGCCTCGTGGAAGATCACGCCGCCGAAGCCGTTGCCGATCACGACCGGCATGGTGCCGGCGGGGGCCGGCACGGCGCGCAGGTTGACGAGCGCACGGCGCGCGGCCGCCGCGCCGATGTCGGCCGGCAGCTCGCGCTCGAAGAGCTCGAGGCCGACCGACAGGCCGGGTCCGACGAAGCCGGTCTGGGTCTGGTCGCCGTCGCTAGCGATGACGTTCGCGGAGCAGCGCGTCCGGACGCGCCGGTCCTCGACCCAGTCGCCTTCGCTGGTGACGACGAGCACGTCTTGCTCCCACTCGAGCAGTCGCCCCTCGACCTGCATGACGGCCGGGTCGATGCGCGCGCCGGCATCGAGCTCGCGCAGGCGCTCGAGGCGCCAGGACTTGTCAAAGGTGTCGAACGGGATGCGGGGCGCGTGCAGGCCCTGGGCGCCGTTGCGCCGCAGGTCGAGACCGCCGGCACCGAGCTCGTCGACGTGGCCGTCGGTAGCGCCGCTGCCGCGGAGCCGCACCAGGGTCGCGACCAGGTCGCCGAGGCTGGCGTCGTCGAGCTCGTTGGTGTACGCGTACACGACGTCGGTGCCGAAGAAGAGGCGCACGCCGGCGCCCTGTTCGATGGCGCTGACGGCGTCCTCGACCTCGCCGTCGATGACGCGCATGGTGCGCCGGCGCCAGCGCTCGACGTAGAGGTCGGCGAAGTCGGCGCCGCCGCGGCGGGCCGCGCTGAGGACGGTCTCGGCGGTGCTAGGGGTGAGCATGCGTCAGGCTATCACGACACCATAGCGTTGCGCCGATGCAGCCGACGTCGTCTGCGGGCGTACGACGGCGCACCGCCACACGCTACCGCCCGGTCGAGTGCGGCGACCGGGCGGAGCTTCGGTGGGGGCGGGTGGATCGTTCGTTCTAGCGTGTCGGGCGGGTGTTGTGGTTGTGGCGGACGGCGCGGCGCACGTCCTCGTGACGGGCTTCTGCGATCGCTCTGATCAGGTTCGGGGACTGCAGCATCGGCGACCTCCTGACATCAATATATTGGAAAACTCCGATGATGTCAAGCCCTTATCGGACGATGCCGATGTACTGTGCTCGTGCTCCTGCACCGACGCCCCACCATCAGCGCAGGAGCGTCTCCTCCAGGTCGCGCAGCAGCGCCCTGACCGCGTCCGGCTCGAGCCGGTAGAAGGCCTTGTTGCCCTGCTTCTCGACGGCCACCATCCCGGCGTCGCGCAACAGGCGCAAGTGACCGCTGACGGTGGGTTGGCTGACACCGATCTGATGCGCCAGGTCACCCACGGTCGGGCGCATGCCGGCGAACGTCGACACCAGCGCCAGCGCCAGGAGCCGGTTCGGATCGGACAGCGCCTTCACGCGCCGCGCGACGTCGCCGACACGCTCGGCCGTGCGCTCGAAGACGTGTTCGCTCTGCAGGCCGTAGCCGACGTACTGCACGTCGTCGACCCGGAAGCCGAAGCCGCCGCTGGCGGCCAGCCACAGCGGCACCACCGCCACACGCGCGCTGGCCGCGGCCTCGCGGATGCTCTGCGCCAGGTGCTCGAAGCGCGTGAAGTGGTGCGCGGGCAGCGCCTCGAGCACCGCCGAGGTCCGTTGGAACTCGGCGTCGAAGGCGCGCACGGCCTCGACCACCGCGGCCCGGCCGTGTTGCTCCCAACCCTCGGACAGGAACGCCCACAGGCGCCGCAGCAAGGCCGCCAGTGCTCGCGCGTGCTGCTCGTCCTGGAGAGCCTCGATGCGACGGCGCAGATCGGCGAGCTGGTCGGGGTCCTCGTCGCCGCCTGCCGCGGCGCCGAGGTGTTCACCGTCGCGCGCATAGCGCACGGCGAGCTGCGGCAACTCGTTCAAGAACCGTTCCGGGTCGCCGTCGTAGACGAAACCGTAGCGCGCCGCCAGCACGAAGAGCGCCACGCCCGGTCCCTCCAACGCGTGCACTGCCCAGAACGCCTCGACGTCGCCGGCGAGGTCGGGATCGGCGCTCAGCAACGGCCCCGCCCACGGGACCTCGTAGCCCCGCGGGTGGTGCATGCGGCGGTGCAGGTAGAACTGCGCGTAGACCAACTCCATGACGGGCGACGGCGCGCAGGTGACGCGCGGGCCGTCGCGGCCGGGGGTGTGGAAGGAGAGGATCGCGTCGGAGTCCATCGGTCTACGCCGATGGTATCACCTCAAGCGTCGTCGTCGCGCCAGGCCGACACCGGCAGCAGTTCGCCGCCGTCCACGGCCGCGGTCAGGACCTTGTGTCCGCGGTTCGTGGTGACCTCGAGCGAGGCCTGGTCCAGCGTCTTCGGCCCCACCAGCTGCTTGCGCACGAAGTAGCCGCCGCCGGAGAGGCTCATCTCGCTCGTCTTCGACAGGCGCACCTTGATGACCTCACCGCTCTTGTTCGTGCGGACGC
>SLSM01000171.1 GCA_007130445.1 Trueperaceae bacterium
ACGCCGAGGCGCTTGGAGTGGCTGTCGCGCCCGTTCTTGGAGCTGCCGACGCCTTTCTTGTGAGCCATGTCAGGTCTCCCTCGTGGGGCGCGGGATCAGGCCGTGATCCCGGTGATGCGGACGTCGGTGTAGGCCTGGCGATGCCCCATGTGCCGACGGTAGTTGGTCTTCGCCTTGAACTTGCGGATGTGCAGCTTAGTGCCGCGCCCGTGCTCGACGACCTCGCCCGACACGATCGCGCCTTCGACGCGTGGGGTACCGACGGCGACCGATTCGCCTCCGAGCACCAACACCGGGAACTCGACGGTGGCGCCCGCGTCGGCCTCGAGCTTCTCGAGACGGACGACGTCGCCTTCTTGGACGCGGTACTGCTTACCGCCGGACACGATGATCGCGAACATGGGACTCCAACCTCCGTGCGCCCGGGTGGACGGCGTGGGCCGGAACCGGGGCGGACCGTGCGTGTGGGCTTCGAGCGGACCGCCGTGGCGGTCTCCAGGGCATGCGGCGGCGCGCCGACCACGAGGGCGGCGCTCCAGAACCGGCAGTCTAGCAGACCCGCGGGCGCCTCCGCAAGGTCTGACAGCGCGCGGACGACCCGGGCGTCAGGCCGAGCGCGCAGCGGCGAGACTGGCGAGCATCACCAGCCAGACCAGGACCACGAGCGCCATCGCCAGGCCGACGTCGCGGCTGTGGCGCTGGATGCGGGCGCGCGCGCGCTGCGCGAGACGCTCGCGATCGTCGTCCGCCATGCGCCCGCTCTCGAGCGCGAGCCGCCAGCTCCTGTCCAGGTGGTCGGCCAGGCCGGCCAGAGCGTCGCCCCAGGACCGGACACGAGCCGGCCACCTGGCGTCGACGTCGTCCTCGCCGGTCGCATCGCCCGGCGCCCTCGCCTCCGCCCGCCGTCGCGGGACGGCAGCGACGGCCCCCTGCACCAGACGCCGGACCGTCGCCGAAGCGCGCTGGAACGCCGACGTCGCGTCGGCCCCGATGTCGGCTGCCCGCGTCGAGACCTCGCCGCCTGCGTGCTGCACCCCAACCAGCACGTCGCGTACGGCGTGCATCAGCGTGAGCGCAACTCGGTCGAGCGACGCCCAGGCCGGGAAGGTGCGCTCGTACAGGCCGCCACGCCGCGCGAGCAGGTGCACGGCGAGGCCCGCGGCCAGCGCCAGCGCCGCCACCGACAGGTCGGGCAGGTGCGTGACCGGCGACGTCAGCCAGCGCTCCACCGAGGCGCTCGACAGCCCCCACGCCTGCACCGTGGCGCCGACGAGCGGCGCCAACAGCTGCGGCCGCAGGCCCAGCACCACGACGGCCACCCCCAGCGGGATGAGCGCCAGGCGCATCACGAACGGCGCCTCGCTCGCGTTGCGAGCACCGTCGCTGCCGGGGCGGCCCAGGAAGATCCCGGCCGTGAGCTTCAGCAGCGCCGCCGCCGTCCCCACCGTGGTGAGCACGAACAACCGCTCGGCGATGACCAGGCCGTGGCCGCGCCCCTCCGCGGCGGCGTAGTCGATCGCATGGTGGAGCACGCTCTTGCTCACGAAGCCGTTCAGCAGCGGCACCCCGACGATGCCGGCCACGCCCACGAGCACGAGCGCGAAGGTCCAGGGCATGCGCCGCGCCAGACCGCCGAGCGACGCCAACTCGCCGCTGCCGGCGCTGGTGATCACCGCGCCGACGCCCAGGAAGAGGAGCGCCTTGAACAGACCGTGGTTCACCACGTGCGCGATGGCGCCCGTCCAGCCGATGGCGCCGGCCTCGCCGAGGTAGACCGCGGCGCCCACGCCGGCCAGCACGAAGCCCATCTGGCTGACGCTGCTGTACGCCAGCAGGCGCTTGGCGTGGCGCTGCATGAACGCGAGCACCACGCCGACGAGCATCGTCGCCACGCCCCACCACAGCAGCACGAGGCCCACGGTCTCCGCCTGGTGCAGCGCCGCGAGCCCGGCGCCGGCGTCGGCGTGGAAAGGGCCGCTGACGGTGCGCGCGATGCCGTAGGCCCCCGCCTTGAGCATCACGCCGGAGAGCAGCGCGCTGGCCGGTGCCGGTGCGGCCGTGTGCGCGTCGGGGAGCCAGGTATGCAGGCCGAGCGCGCCGGCCTTGACCCCGAACCCGACGAGCAGGCACGCGGCGGCGACGGCACGGAGGGTGGAGCGCTCCGGGTCGAGCAGCACCGGCGTGGCGAGGTCGCCACCGCCCAAGGCGTGGACCAGGAGCGCCCCCGTGAGCACGGCGAAGCCGCCAGCCAACGTCAACACCAGGTACTTCAGGCCCGCGGCCTCGGCCGCCTTGCTGCCGGTGTGGACGACGAACAGGTACGCGGCCAGGCCCAGCCACTCGAAGCCGAGGTACAGCGTGATCAGGTCCGCGGCGCTCACGACCGTGAGCAGCGCCGCGAGCGTGACCAGGCTCGTGAGGTGGTAGCGCAGCGTGCGCCCGTGCGACTCGCCGGCGAGGTAGGCGCTGGCGTGGAGGCTCGACGCACTCCACACCACACCCGCCAGCAGCGCGAACGTCAGGCCGAGCGCATCGAGCCGGAAGCGGAGCGTGCCCAGGAGCGCCGGGACCGCGATCTCCAGCGCACCGTGCGCCAGCACCGCAGGCACGGCTGCGGCGAGCGTCAACGTCACGCCGACGGCGCTGGCGACGACCAGCGCGTGCGCTGTGCGGGCCGCTCGCAACGGCGCCAGGAGGCGCACACGCGGCGCCGCGGCCGCG
>SLSM01000145.1 GCA_007130445.1 Trueperaceae bacterium
CGATCCCGTGGCGCAGGCCCTCGTGCTGACCGGCATCGTCATCGCCGTCGCCGCGACGGCGTTCGCGTTGGCGCTCTTGGTGCGGCTGGTCCAGGAGACCGGCCTCGTCAGCCTCCGAGCGGAGGACGACGATGGCGCCTGACGCCCTCGCCGTCCTGGTGTTCGCCCCGCTCGTGGCCGCACTGGCCGTGATCGTGGCCCCGCCGCGCGCCACGACGGCGCTGGCGCTCGCCGGTATCGCGCTCACCGCCCCGGCGCTGTGGGTCGTCACCGCCGCCGTGCTCGGTGGAGCGGTCGTCGAGGTGGCGCTCGCGGGTGCCGCGCCGCCGCTCGGTATCGCCTGGCGCGCGGATGGCTTCACGCTCACGATGGCGTGGCTCACGTTCGTGGTGGTGGCGTTCGTCAGCTTGCACGCGCTGGCGAGCTTCCCGAGCACCAGCGACGCGGGCCGGCGCTTCTGGCCGTTGTGGTTGATCCTGGTCGCCAGCGTCTACGCACTGTTCCTGTCGGCCGACCTCTTCAACCTCTACGTGACCCTCGAGTTGGTCACGCTCACCGCGGTCGCGATGATCGCGATCGGCGGCGCGCCTGCTGCGATGCGGGCCGCGATGCGCTACCTGCTGCTCGGCCTGATGGCGTCGCTGTTCTACCTGCTCGCGACCGCGCTCCTCTACGGCCAGACCGGTACGCTCGACCTGTACCAGGTGGGCGAGCGTCTGGGCGAGGGTGCCCTCGCGACCACCGCGCTCGCACTCATGATCACGGGCCTGCTGGTGAAGTCCGCGATCGTGCCGCTCCACGTGTGGTTGCCCGCGGCGCACGGCAAGGCCCCCGGTCCCGTGAGCGCCGTGCTGTCTGCGCTGGTCGTCAAGGTGACGCTGTACATCCTGATCCGGCTGTGGTTCTGGGCGGGGAGCGCGTTCGACGAGGGCCCGGCGGCGCTCGTGCTCGGGCTCCTCGGCGCCGCCGCGATCGTGTACGGGTCGATCGCCGCGATCGTGCAGACGCGTTTGAAGATGCTGGTGGCCTACTCGACCGTCGCCCAACTCGGCTACGTGATGCTGCTCTTCCCGCTCGCGTCGACCGCCGCCTTCCGAGCCGTCACCTTCCACGTGCTGGCGCACGGCGTCGCGAAGGCCGCGATGTTCCTGGCTGCGGCCAACCTGCTGGCCGTCCTGGGCAGCGACCGACTGCAGCGGCTCGTAGGTGTCGACCAGCGCTATCCGGTGAACGTGTTGGCGTTCGCCCTCGCCGGCGTGAGCATCATGGGTCTGCCGCCGAGCGGCGGCTTCGTCGCCAAGTGGATGCTGCTCGAGGCCGCCTGGCAGGCGCAGGGCTGGGGGTGGGTGGCGGTCATCAGTGCCGGCAGCCTGCTCGCGGCCGTGTACGTGTTCCGCGTGGTCGCCCTGGCGTACGCGCAGCCTCGCCCCGCCACCAGCGTCCGCCGTCCGGGGACGACGCCGCGAGGCCGCTTCGGCGCCACCTCGGTCGCGGCGTTGGGCCTCGCGGTGCTCGCCATCGTGCTGGGCATCGCGTCGGCCCCCGTGCTGACGCTGATCGACCTGGGACTGCCTCCGGGGATGACGCCGTGATCCCCGGGCCGATCGAGACCACGCTGCATCCGCTGCCGCTCGTGGTGGTGCTCGTGTCGCTGTTCGCCGGGCTGGCGATCGCCGTGTTGGGGGAGCACCAGCAGCGCCTGCGCACCGTCCTCAACCTGGCAGCCGCCGTCGTGAAGCTCGCGCTGGTGTTGTGGATCGCCATCCTCGTGGTCGGCGGCACCGTGCCCGAGTTCCGCTTCGCCTTGGTTCCGGGCTTCGACCTGGTGCTGCGGGCAGACTCGGTGTCGGTGCTGTTCGCGTCGCTGTCCGCGGCACTCTGGCTGGTGACCACGGTGTACGCCATCGCGTACCTGCACCGCTCGAGCAACCGGGCGCGCTTCTTCGGGTACTTCAGCATCTGCGTCACGGCGACGATGGGCATCGCCATGGCGGGCAACCTGTTGACGTTCTTCGTCTTCTACGAACTCTTGACGCTGGCCACGTGGCCGCTGGTGGTGCACACCGGCACCCGGGCAGCCGTGCGGGCGGGGCGCACGTACCTCACCTACACGCTCGGCGGTAGTGCGCTCTTCCTGCTCGGCCTGATCTGGCTCTACGCGCTCGCGGGCCCGCAGGACTTCATCGCGGGCGGCAGCTTGGCGCTGCTCGACCTCGGCGAGCCCCGCGCGCTGCAGGCGATCTTCGTGCTCGTCGCGATCGGGATGGGCGTCAAGGCGGCGATCGTGCCGCTGCACGCCTGGTTGCCGCGGGCGATGGTGGCGCCCGCACCGGTGAGCGCGCTGCTGCACGCGGTCGCGGTCGTCAAGGCCGGCGCGTTCGGGCTCGTGCGACTGGTCGAGGACGTGTTCGGCGCGAGCCTCACCAGCGATCTCGGCCTGGCGCAGGCGCTGGCCATCGCCGCCTCGATCACGATCGTCTACGGGTCGTTCGTCGCGCTGCTGCAGGGCGACCTGAAGAAGCGGTTGGCGTACTCCACCGTGAGTCAGGTGTCGTACATCGCGCTCGGCATCGCCGTGGGCGGCTCGCTGGCGACGGTCGGCGGCATGGTCCACCTGGTGCATCAGGGCGTCATGAAGATCACCATGTTCTTCTGCGCCGGCACCTTCGCGACCCTGTTGGGCGTCACGCGCATCGACCAGCTCGACGGGCTCGCGCGGCGTCTGCCGTGGAGCGCCGGCGCGTTCTCGGTCGCGGCGCTCGGCATGATCGGCCTCCCGCCGCTGGCGGGGTTCGTCAGCAAGTGGTACCTCGGCGCCGGCGCCGTCGCGACGGGGCAGACGTGGGTGGTGGGCGTGCTCGTCGCGAGCACGCTCCTGAACGCCGCCTACTTCCTCCCTCTCATCGCTCGCATGTGGCTGCGACCGGCGCCCGAGCGCTGGCCGGGCGGGACGACGCCGAGCCGCTTGGTCGTGTTCGGCCTCGTCGCCCCGGCGCTCTTCACCGCGTTCTGCACCATCGCCTTCGGTGTCCTGGCCGGTTCGTCGTACAGCCCGCTGGACTGGGCGACGGAGATCGTGCGGGGGTACGTCCCATGACGATCGCCGTGGCCGTGGTCCTACCGCTGCTCACGGCGCTCCTTGCGACGCGGCGCGGACGACCGGCCGCGCTCGGGCGACGCCTGGCGCCGCTCGCCTCGGCGGCGCTGCTGTTGCCGTTGCTCAGCCGCGAGCACGTGGACTGGCCGTGGGCGCTCCTCGGTCTGCAGCTGGGGGTCGAGCCGTGGGTCGCACCGTACGCCGCGCTCACGGCCGTCGCCTGGTCGCTAGCAGCGTGGTTTGCGTATGACACTGTGATTGGCGATACCCGCCGCTTCTGGCTCGGCTGGTCGCTCAGCCTGTGGGGCATGGTGCTCGTCGTGCTCGCCGAGTCGCTCGCGGCGTTCTATCTCGGTTACGTCGCCGTGTCGTTGGCGGCGTACCTGATGATCGTCCACGCGCGCAGCGACGCCGCCTGGCGGGCCGGTCGCATCTACCTCGTCCTGGCGTTCGCGGGCGAGGCCGCGATCGTCTCCGGTGTGCTCATCCTGGCGGGCTACTACGGCAACGTCGAGCTGGCGCTGCTGGCGACACCGGAGTTCGCCGCCGGCCTCGAGGCGTCGCGCGCGTTGCTCCTGGTCGGCTTCGCCGTCAAGCTCGGCATCGTGCCGCTCCACGTGTGGTTGCCGCTCGCACACCCCATCGCGCCGGTCCCCGCCAGCGCGATCCTGTCGGGCGTGATCGTCAAGGCGGGCCTGCTGGGTTGGCTCAAGCTCGCCCCCGTGCAGGGGATCGACGCCGCAGCGTCGGCGCCAGGGCTGATCGCACTTGGCTTGGCGACGGCCTTCGCCGGTGCTTTGCTCGGCCTCACCCAGGCGAAGATCAAGACCGTGTTGGCGTACTCGACGATCAGCCAGATGGGCCTGGTCCTGGTCGCGTACGGGGCGCTCGGCCTGGCGACGGACGGCGCCGTGGCGCTCGCGGCGCTCGGGCTGTTGGCACTGCACCACGGGCTCACCAAGGCCGCGCTGTTCCTGGCGTGCGGCTGCGCCCCAGGCGCCTCGCGTGCCCGCTCGCTGCTGCTGGCGGTGCCGGCGCTGTCGCTGGCGGCCGCGCCGCTCACCACCGGCTACCTGGCGAAGACGTGGCTCAAGCGCGCCGTCGCCGGTGGGATCGAGGTGGGCGCGCTGCCCGACGTCACCTACACGCTCGTGGCGCTCAGCTCGACGGCGACGGCGCTGATCATGTGGCGCGCGTGGCGCCTCGCCATGCTCCAGCGTGACCAGGCCACCGCGTTGCACCCGGCCTGGGCGCTGCTCACGCTGGCGGCCCTCACCGTCCCGTGGGTGTGGGCGGCCCAGGCCGGACTGCTCGTGGCACCGTCGCTGAGCGGTTCGTGGGCGGCGACCTGGCCGCTGCTGCTCGCCGTTGCGCTGGTGGTCGCCGCTCGCGCGACGGGGCGCCCCGGGCTGCGCCTGCCGGAGGGCGACGTGGTCGTGTGGGCGGAGCGGTTGACGGCGCGCATCGGGATGCCGCCCACACCCAGTCCTCCGCGCGCGCCCCGGACCGCGCGCTCCAGGGCCCGGGTCGGCCGCCTCATCGCCGCGGCCGAGGCCGGCATGCGGGAGCTGCCGGTGGTGGGCCTGGCGATGCTCCTGGTCGGCGTCGTCCTCTGGTTCGTGCTCTGGGTAGGTTGAGCGAGCGCGGCGGGTAGCATGGTACGGCGATGCCGTTCCTCTTCTTCGGTTCGCGGACGGTGCGCAAGCGCTTGAGCGAGGGCGAGTTCGACTGCCCGCGTTGTGGCGCTCGGCGCCCCTACGCATTGCTGCGCGCGCAGCACCACGCACACCTGTACTGGGTGCCGCTGCTCAAGCTGGGCCCCCCGACGGCGTACGTGGAGTGCCAGGGCTGTCGGGCCGCGTTCGCGCCGAGCGTGCTGAACGGTGCAGCGCAGGACCAGGACGACCTGCGCGCCGCCGTGGCGACGGCGACGGCGGCGGCCCTGGCCGCGGTGCTGCGCGGCCCGGTCGCATCCGAGCGCGAGGTCGACCTGGCCGCGCAGGCGCTGTCGGCCATCCAAGGTCGTCCGCTCGCGCCGGGGGCTGCGGCTGCGACGCTCGCCGCCGAGACTCGCGACGCCCTGCGCGCGGCGCGTGGCCTGGCGCACGTCGACCCGACGCTGACGCCCGAGGCCCGCGAGGGGCTCATGACGGCCGTTCTGCACGTCGCCACCGCCGACGGGACGATGACGTCGGCGCAGTCGGCGGCCGTGCAGACGCTGGCCGGCGCTCTGCGGGTGTCGCCGGCGCACCTGAAGGGGATCATGGTCGAGTTGGCCGAGCGCCGCGGCGCGATGACGGGAGGTCGAGATGGCACGAGATGACGCTGCTCGCACGAAGGCTGCGGACGCGCCCGGTTCGAAGCGCGCGTGGCTCGACAAGAAGGTGTACGAGCGTGAGCTGGCGACGCTCCAGGTGGAGCTCGTCAAACTGCAGGCCTGGGTGCAGCACGAGGGGCTGCGCGTGGTGGTGCTCTTCGAGGGTCGTGACGCCGCCGGCAAGGGCGGGACGATCAAGCGCATCACGGAGAGCCTCAACCCGCGCTCGTGTCACGTGGTTGCGCTCCCCAAGCCGACCGAGCGTGAGCGCAGCCAGTGGTACTTCCAGCGCTACGTGGCGCACTTGCCCGCCGCGGGCGAGATCGCCCTGTTCGACCGCAGTTGGTACAACCGCGCCGGCGTCGAGCGCGTCATGGGTTTCTGCAGCGACGAGGAGTACCACGAGTTCTTCCGCACCTGCCCGGAGTTCGAGCGCATGCTGATCCGCAGCGGCATCATCTTGGTCAAGTACTGGTTCTCGGTGAGCGCCGGCGAGCAGGAGCGCCGCTTCCAACGCCGTCTGAAGCGCGTGACCAAGCATTGGAAGCTGAGTCCCATGGACGTCGAGGCGAGGCAGCACTGGGTCGCGTACTCACAGGCCAAGGACACCATGTTCTCGTATACCGACACGAAGCAGTCGCCTTGGTTCGTCGTCGACGCCGACGACAAGCGCCGAGCGCGCCTCAACACCATCAGCCACCTGCTGAGCCTGATCCCCTACGAGGACGTGATCCCGCGGGTCGTCGAACTCCCGCCCCGCGACGACATCGGCTCGTACGCGCGGCCGCCCCTGTACGAGCAGACCTTCGTCCCCCAGCGCTACTGACGCGCCGCGCGGGCGGCCGCGGCCGCCCGCGCGAGCAGGGCAGGACGCTCTGTCGTCAGCGGCAGCTCGACTGCGTGTCGAACGAGACCTCGGCGCCGGTCTCGACCAAACGGTCGATCACGCGCAGGTCCACCTCGTCGAGGACGAGGCAGTTGCGGTCGAGGTTCACGGAGGTCAAGGCCGACAGGCCTTCGAGCGGTGTGATGTCGGCGATCTGGTTGCGGCTGAGGTCCAGCGTGGCGATCTGCGTGAGCTCGCTCAGCGGTGCGATCGACCTGATCGCGTTGCGCTGGAGGTTCAGGGTCCGCAGGGCCGTGAGGCTGCCGAGCGGTGTGACGTCGGTGATCTGGTTGCGGCTGAGGTCCACGGTCTCGAGGCGGTCGAGCGACAGCAGCGCCGTCAGGTCCGAGACGGCGTTGCTCTGGAGGTCGAGCAACTCGAGCTTGCCCAAGGTGAACAGGAAGGTGACCTCGCTGACCTGATTGCTGCGCAGGCTCAGCGTTCGCAACTCATGGAGCGTCGACAGCCCGCTGGCGTCGACGATCGCGTTGCCATCGAGCCGCACCACATGGAGGCCGGCCAGGCTCTGGAGGGCGTCGATGCTCTCCACCGCGTTGTTCTGCAGCTGGAGGTCGCGGAGTCGCGTCAGCCCCGCCAACGGCGAGACGTCCACGACCTCGTTGTCGCGCAGGTCGAGCTGGCGCAGGTTCGACAGCCCTTCGATGCCGGCGATGTCCGCGATCTCGTTGCGGCGCAGCTCGAGGAGCGTGAGCGCAGGGACGTCTCTGAGGCGCGACAGGTCGCGCACGGTGTTGTCGCGCAGGTAGAGCTGGGCGAGCCGCGGGAGGCCGCTCAGCGGACCGAGATCGCTGAGCCGGTTGCCCCTGGCGTCGATCCGCGTGACGTTCACGGCCTCCTCGAGGCCGACGAAGGAGGTGATCCCGCTGTCGTTCGCGTTGAGTCGCCGGAGGCGGGTCAGGGCTCGGCAGGTGACGGCGTCGCGCTCCGCGAGGCCGAGATTGGCGCGGACGACGGCAGCGAGGGTCGGGTCGGCGAACGCGATCGGGGCGTCGGGCGCCGCGCAGTGCTCAAGGCCTCGTTGGGGTTGGACGATCGGTACGCACGCTGCGATCAAGCCAGTCACGAGCGCGAGCAGGCATGCCGTTATCACGCGTGTCATGTCCACATCGTACGGACTCGCGCTGCCCAGCGCTGCGGCGTCTGCACACAGCCGGCCGGCAGTGGGCAGAGCAGCACCTGCGGTATCGTCGGCCGTGTGCGTGTATCGCGAACGTGTGCAGCGACGTGGCCTCACGCCGTCGGCTGGAACGCCCCGTGACGCGCTGCGGGGCGAGCGGTGAGCAGGAAGCCGCTGGACCTGTACCAGGCGCTGCTGGCCACCCAACCGGGTCCGGACGAGGCGACCCGCGTGCGCGCGCTGCGACGGATCTTGCGTCGTGATCGCGGCGCCTGGCCCGACGCCGTTCGCGCCGTGTTGGACGGAGCGGCCGTGGGTGACGGCTATCTGCTCAGGGGTCTGCTGAGCATCGCGATCTTCGCTCCCGACGTGCGCGACGCCCTGTCGCGCGGGTTGCCGTTCGCCGTGGCGCGTCGCGTGAACCGTATCGACGACCCGACCGTTCGGGCCACGGTGTTGGCGCCGCTCGTCGCGCTCCCCGAGCGACCGGGCGCCGCGCTCCTGCCACGGGGCGTGTCGCGGCGCATCGAGGCGGATGCGCTCGCGGCGATCACGGCGGAGCGGTCGGCCGGCGCGAGCGCGCACATCGCGGCGGGCGCCGATGGATGGCTCGCCGCCGACGATCCGGCTGCGTCGCCGCGCCGCCTGCCTGGGCATGTGTGGGTGTTCCCGCCCAACCGCGGCGCGCCACGGGGCGCGGAACCCCTCGCGCCGCGGGTGGTGGAGGCGCTGCTGGCACGCCTGCTGCCGCGAGGTGGGGCGCTCGTCGACGTGACGGCGGGAGCGGGCACCATCGGCTCGGTGGCGCGCCGCTTCGGCGTGCGCTCGTGGTCGGGCGACATCGCGCCGGCCGCGACGTTCGTGCACCGCGCCGATGCCCGCACGCTGATGGCGGCGCCGCCGCGCGGCGTGGCGGCGGGCTGCGCCGACCTGCTCGTCGTCCACCCGCCGACGTACGCCGTGTGGCGCCGCACCCGCTCGAGCGGTCACGACGATCAGCTCGACCTGTACAGAGACGACGTCGGAGCGATGATCGCCGGCTCGCTCGCCGTGGTGCGCCGGGGCAGGCACGTGGTGGTGATCTCACGGCCGGTGCGGAGCGCCGGCGAGGTGTGGTTGGCGACGTCGCACCTGGCGGAGGGGTTGGCAGAGGCAGGCGTGCGCGTGGTCGGGTATGTCGTCGCGGTCGCGACCGGCGGAGCGGAGGACTGGCACCTGTTGATCGGCCAGGCGGCCAGGTCCGGCTGAGCCGCGGCCGGGGACCGACCGCCTCGGTCGACCTGCCGACGAGCGCCTCCCGGTGCGCCGCGGCCTGTCGAGGGCCAAACAACGTGGATATGATGGTCGATGTTACGCGCCGCGACGTGACTTCCGCTCGATGGTCACTGCCGCGCGTGACCGAAGGAGGACGTCATGCCAGAAGACCTCGCAGAGACCGCGCAGGGGTTCGTGTTCCATCACGACCTCGCAGCGCTGGTCGGCGACATCCCAGACCAGAGCATCGTCAGTCGGCAGGTCGTCAACGACGAACTCGTCAAGGTGACCCTGTTCGGGTTCGCTGCCGGGCAGGAGCTCTCGGAGCACACCGCCAGCAAGCCGGCGATCCTGCAGGTCGTCACGGGTGAGGGTACCTTCGGCCTCGGCGCCGAGGTGATGGAGGTCGGGCCCGGCAGTTGGGTCCACATGGCGCCGCACCTGCCCCACACGGTGACCGCTCGGACGCCGCTGGTCCTGCTGCTCACGATGCTCAAGGGCGCGCGCACCGACTGACGGCGCTGGCGTGGCCACAAGGGACGAATGCCCCTTGCCTTCTTCGCGCAGGCCTGCTTGCATGAGCCAAACCCGGATAGATACATCCACGTAAAGAAGACGGGAGAGGTACCATGCGAGACACCGCGCGCCTCCGAACCCACCCCACCTGGCTCCCCACGCTCGTCCTCGCGCTCGCGCTGGCGCTCGGCCACGCCCAGGTCGAGCCGCCGGCCATGACGCCAGATGCGTTCGCCGACGCCACCCAGGTCTACTTCGACCGCTGCGCCGGCTGCCACGGCGCCCTGCGCGGCGGCGCCACCGGGCCAGACCTGTTCCCCGCTCGCCTCGCCGAGAAGGGCACGCCGTACCTCCAGGCCATCATGTTCGGCGGCCTCCCCGGCGGCATGCCCGGCTGGGGCGCCCAGGGGGTCATGAGCATGGAGGAGATCGAGGTCATGGCCCGCTTCCTCCTCAACGAACCCCCCGCGCCGGCCCAGATCTCGCTCGATCAGATCCTCGACACGTGGGTCGTGCACGTCGCGCCCGAGGACCGCCCTAGCGAGCCGCAGCACGACCTCGACTGGGAGGACTTCTTCGGCGTGATCCTGCGCGACATGGGTCAGGTCGCCATCGTCGACGGGGCGAGCAAGGAGCTCGTCTCGCTGGTCGAGACCGGCTACGCCATCCACATCCTTCGCTCCAGCGCCAGCGGACGCTACTTCACCTCCATCGGCCGCGACGGCAAGGCCTCGCTCATCGACCTGTGGATGGACCCGCCACACGTGGTCGCCGAGGTCAAGCCCTGTTACGACGCGCGCAGCATCGAGTCGAGCAAGTTCGAGGGGTTCGAAGACCAATACGCGATCGTCGGCTGCTACTGGCCCGCACTCGCCGTCGTCCTCGACGGCCACACGCTCGAGCCGCTCAAGATGATCGGCACCGCGGGCTACGAGCGCGGCGCCGGGGCCTACGTCGAGGAGGCGCGCGTGGCGGCCATCGTCGCGTCGCACTTCCACCCCGAGTGGATCGTCAACGTCAAGGAGGCCGGCCAGACCTGGTTCGTCGACTACTCGCGCCTGAGCGAGCCCGGCCAACCCCTGCCGGTGACCATGCTCGACACCGACCTCTACCTGCACGACGGCGGTTGGGCGGGCCACCGCTACTTCGTCGTCGCCGCGAACCAGCTGCACAAGCTGATCGTGATCGACGCGCTCGAGCGCACCGTCGCCGCCGAGGTCGCGGCGGGCACGATCCCGCACCCGGGCCGCGGTGCGAACTGGCTGCACCCCGAGTTCGGACCCGTGTGGGCGACCGGCAACCTCGGCAGCATGGAGATGACCGTCATCGGCGCCGATCCCGAAGGCAACCCCGAGCATGCCTGGGAGGCCGTGGCGCGCATCGACGTCCCCTACACCGGCAACCTGTTCCTCAAGACCCACCCAGCCAGCCCCTGGGTCATCTACGACTTCGTGATGAGCCCGAGCCCCGTCGGCGCCGCCAGCCTCTGCGCCGTCGACAAGGTCACGCTCACCGCCGAGACGTGTTGGGAGGTCCCGGGCGCCACCGACGTGCACGCCC
>SLSM01000071.1 GCA_007130445.1 Trueperaceae bacterium
CCGGACACGACCGAACCTGGAGCCACCCATCGGAATCGAACCGACAACCTTCCGATTACAAGTCGGATGCTCTACCAGTTGAGCTAGGGTGGCATCCCGACGGCGTGTGTCCAGCCCGGCCGGCGCACGAGCCCTGCCCGGGCCCTCACGCACGTCCGGAGAGCGAGCGTAGCATCGCCCGAGCCGGGGTGTCAACAGCGCCCTACGACGGCCTGACCCGTCCAGGACGCCAACCGGGGCGCGCAAGACGGCGGACGCGAGGGACGTTGGGACCACCGGACATCCCGGTCCGCTCTGCTATGCTTCCCTCGGAGGTCGGCAGATGCGAATCGGTCCATTCGGTGTGTGGGAGATCCTGATCATCTTGATCGTGGTCCTCCTGATCTTCGGTCCCCGGCGGCTGCCTGAGATGGCCAAAGGGCTCGGTCAATCCGTGCGGGAGTTCCGCAAGGAGATGCGTAACATCAAGGACGACTTCAACGTGGACGAGCCGCGCGACACCCCCGGTCCCCGCTCCGGCGTGAGCCCGGCGACGGTGCAGGAGGCGCAGGAGGCACGCGCACCCGCGACCTCGGTCCCGAGTGCGCCGACGGCAGACGCGGCCGGTGCTGTCGAGAGCCCGAAGGTCGGCGACGAGAAGAAGGGCTGATCACCCGCGCGGCGCCCGCAGCGCTGACGCGCGGCGGTGCGTCGTGGCGAGGTCGCCGCTGGTGATGTCTCGATGACCCTGTTCGACCACCTCGACGAACTGCGCAAGCGCGTCTTCCTCGCCGTGGCCGCCTGGCTCGTGGCGTCCGGCGTCATGTTCGTGTTCCGGTTCGAGGTCATCGAGTGGCTGAAGCGACCATTGCCCGACAACATGACGTTGTCGTACTTCTCGCTGCTCGAGCCCTTCATCACCAGCATGCAGGTCGCCAGCTTCTTCGGGCTGGTCGTGGCGGCGCCGGTGCTGATCGCGCAGGTGTGGGGCTTCCTCGCCCCAGGGCTGTACCAGGAAGAGCGCAAGTACGCCGTTCCGTTCATCCTGCTCGCCGCGCTCGCGTTCGCCCTCGGCGTGGCGTTCGCGTACTACGTCGTCCTCCCCTTCACGGTGCCGATCCTGCTGTCGTTCCTCGGCGAGGCCGCCACCGGCTTCCTGTCGATCGGCCGCTACATCGGCAACCTGATCATGCTGATGGGCGTGTTCGGCCTGATGTTCGAGCTGCCCGTCGTGGCGTTCCTGCTCGCGCGCATCGGCCTGATCCGCGCTCCGATGCTCGTGGCCACGCGGCGCTACGCGATCGTGATCCTGCTCGTGCTCGCAGCGGCGATGTCACCCAGCGGCGACCCGTTCAACTTCGCGCTGGTGGCCGGTCCGCTGCTCGTGCTCTACGAGGTGTCGATCATCGTGGTGCGGTTCGCTCAGCGACCCGAACGTCGCGGCGCGCCCGAACCCGACCCGTTGTGATCGCACGCCCCTGAGCCATCCGTCATAGGCTTGGCCTGCGTGGCGTGTCGCCACGGAGGAAGGAGACCGTGCCGCGCCATCACGCGCGGCGCGACTGCCCATGGACGAACGAGTCGTGCGTCTGCGCGAGCGCATCGATGCCCTGAACCTGGAACTGCTCGAGCGGCTGTCCGAGCGCGCCGAGGTCGCCGAAGCGATCGGTCGCCTCCAGACCGAGTTGGGCATGTCGCACTACGACCCGGTCCGCGAGCAGGCCATGCTCGACACGCTGACGCGTGCCAACCGCGGCCCGTTCAGCGACGCAGCCGTCAAGAGCCTGTTCAAGCAGGTCTTCCAGGCATCCATGCAACTCGAACAGGACCAGGACAAGACTCGCTACCTGACGTCGCGCAAGACCCGCGACGTCGATACCGTGGTGCACGTCTTGGGCGTGCCGATCGGTGGCGACCACCCGCCCGTGCTGATCGCCGGTCCCTGCGCCATCGAGAGCGCCGAGCAGGTGGGTGCGATCGCTGCCTTCTTGGCATCGCGCGGCATCCGCATCATGCGCGGTGGAGCGTTCAAGCCCCGCACCGACCCGTACAGCTTCCAGGGGCTCGGCGTCGATGGGCTCCGGCTCGGCCGCGAGGCAGCCGATGCGCACGGCCTCGCGTTCGTCACGGAGGTGATGGACGCAGCAGACGTCGCCGCCTGTGCCGAGCACGCCCACATGGTGCAGATCGGCGCGCGCAACATGCAGAACTTCACACTGTTGCGCGCCGCGGCGCGATCCGGGCGGCCGGTGTTGCTCAAGCGCGGCCTGGCCGCCACCATCGAGGAGTGGGTCATGGCCGCGGAGTACCTGCTGCATGGCGGGAACGACCAGGTGGTCCTGTGCGAGCGAGGCATACGGACCTTCGAGCGCTTCACGCGCAACACCCTCGACGTCTCGGCGGTCGCGCTCGCCAAGCTCGAGACGCACCTGCCCGTCCTCGTCGACGTCACGCACTCTGGCGGCCGACCCGATCTGCTCGTGCCGCTCACGAAGGCCGGCCTCGCGGTCGGTGCCGACGGCGTCATGATCGAGGTCCATCCGAATCCAGCGGTCGCCCTCTCCGACAACAAGCAGCAGATCGACTTCGAGGCGTTCGACGCCTACCTCGAGGCGACGCGCTACCACGGTCGCCTGAGCCCGGGCCGGACAGAGTTGTACGGCGCCGAGAGGTAACCTGCGGGCATGGATCGGGTGCTGGGATGGTTCTTCAAGCAGACGGAGGCCACGCCGACCTACCACCAGGAGCGCTGTCTCGCCACGAAGGCGACGGGCTGTCGGATCTGCGCCGACGAGTGCCCGCACGACGCCATTCGGGTGCGCCGCAAGGTCGAGATCGACCCGATCGATTGCACCGGCTGCGGCATCTGCGTGAGCGCGTGCCCGTCGCTGGCGCTCACGCCTCGCGGGTCCGCGGTGCCGAGCGACGTGGCGCTGCGGTGTTCCCAGGTCGCGGGCAACGCGCCGAGCGTGACGTGCCTGGCGCGGTTGCTCCCCACCGACCTGCTGCGGCTCGCCGATTCCGACGGCGTGGTGCGCCTCGGCCGTGGTGACTGCGCCGACTGTGCGGTCGGCGCCCCCGACGTACCCGAGCGGGTCGAGGCGACGGCCGTGCGCGCACGCGCCATCGCGGCCGTGCTCTCGCGCGAGCTCCAGGTCCGGGTCGAGCAGACCGAACGCGTCGATGTGGAGGTCCAGGACCGCTCCCTGAGCCGCCGCGACCTCCTGCGCAGCGGCTCGTTGACCACCAAGCGCGTCACCGCCTCGGCGCTGGCGCCGCTCGAGCGCCTCGCCGGCCCGGAGCAGGCCCCCGGCGGGCGTCCGGCGCTGCCCACCGATTGGGTCGATACCTTGGCGTTATATGACGCCGCCGACCTGGCGCCGGAGACGCTGGTGCCGGCCCGCCTCCCGCACGTCGTCGACGGGTGCCTGTTCTGCCCGGCATGCACGGCCGCTTGCCCGACCGACGCCATACAGCGTCGCTTCGAGGACGACGGCGCCACCACGCTGTGGCTCGAGCCGCGCCGCTGCGTCGGCTGCGACGCCTGCCAGCAGGTCTGCCCGGTGAAGGTCGTCCGGATGGACGAACCGGTCACGTGGGAGCGTCTCTCCGCCGAACGTACCGAGTTGGCCCGACGAGGCGGCGAGAGCCCTCCGGGCACCACGGCGCGCTGACGCTCGTGCCCGCGTAGGCACGAGTCCCGTGCGCCCATCACGTACACTGGAGCATGACGGTCGACGACTGGGTCCTCGAGGCGGTGCAGCTCTCCGGTGCCAACGGCGCGACGGTACGCGACGTGCAGCGGCGGATCGACGAGCGCCACTACGAGGAGCTGGCGATCGACACGATCGAGGCGTCGCTGGCGACGTTGTTGCGTTCCGAGCGCGTCACCGAGGCCGACGGTCGCTGGACGCTCGTGCGCAAGACGACCAAGGAAGACGCACTCAAACAGTTGTTCGGCGACGCGTGACGAACGCTGACGGCCCCGCACTCCGGAGGAACCAGGCATGACGACGACCGCCCCCTCGCGCCCGACCCCCGCGAGCAGCCGCTCGCTGCAGGATTTCTTCGATCTCGACACGCTGTTCACCGCCGAGGAGCGCATGATCCGCGACAGCGTGCGCGAGTTCGTCCGCGGCGAGATCCTGCCGCACGTCGGCGAGTGGTGGCAAGACGGCGTCTTCCCGGCGGACCTGCCCCGGCGCTTCGGCGAGATGGGCATGCTGGGCGTGACGCTGCCGGAGCGCTTCGGCGGCGCGGGTGCCTCGTACACCGCCTACGGACTCCTGAACCGCGAGATCGAGTACGGCGACTCGGGCATGCGCTCGTTCGTGAGTGTGCAGTCGAGCCTCGTCATGTACCCGATCCACGCGTACGGGTCGGAGGTCATGCAGGAGACCTGGTTGCCGCAGTTGGCGAGCGGCGAGGCGATCGGGTGCTTCGCGTTGACCGAGCCGGACGCTGGGAGCGATCCGGGGGCCATGCGGACACGGTGCCGCAGGGTCGGCTCGGACTGGCTGATCACGGGCGTGAAGCGCTGGATCACCAGCGGCTCACGCTCCGACATCGCCATCGTGTGGGCCCGCGACGAGGCGGACGGCACGGTCCGTGGCTTCCTGGTGGAGACCGACCGTGACGGCTTCGCGGCCGTCGACATCAAGACCAAGGCCTCCATGCGTGCCTCGGTCACGAGCGAGCTCTACCTGGACGAGGTCGCCGTCCCGGACGCCAACAGGCTGGCCGTCGAAGGCCTGCGCGGACCCCTGTCGTGTCTGAACCAGGCGCGCTACGGCATCGCCTGGGGCGTCCTCGGCGCCGGCTTCTTCTGCCTGGAGGAGGCGGCGGCCTACGTCGAGGACCGGCCGGTGTTCGGCATGCCGCTCGCCGGCAAGCAGATCGTGCAGGCGTCGTTGGCCGACATGTGGGCGGACTTGACCAAGGGCTCGCTCCTCGCCTTCCACCTCGGCCGACTCAAGGAGGCCGGCAAGGACACGCCGGCGCGCGTCTCGATGGCGAAGCGCGACAACGTGCGCGCCGCGCTCGGCGCCGCCCGGGCCGCCCGCGACCTCCTCGGTGGCAACGGCATCACCACCGAGTACGGCGCGATCCGGCACATGCTGAACCTGGAGACGGTCGCCACGTACGAGGGGACCGACACCGTGCACACCCTGGTGCTGGGGCGCGAGATCACCGGGCGCAACGCGTTCTGACGCCGGCGCGAACACCGCTCCGAAGGGGGCGCAGCGACCGGGCCGCCGACACGTCAGGTCCGTCGGCGGCAGAGCGCGTCAGCAGGCGTGCGCGTCAGCGATAGAGCGCGAAGGCCACCCAGGCGACCAGGGTGAGGCCGAACGCGCCGCGCAGGAGATGTCGCCACGCCACCACGCGACCGAGGACGAGCGCCGCGTTCACCCGTGACGTCAACGAGGCCCCGACGGCTCCGATGGCCGTCAGGACGAGCGCGATCGGGTGCTCGAAGGCCAGCGCCACGGCCGCGACCGTCAACACGACGGCCACCCCCATGAACGCGAGCGCGACCGAGTGTCGGCGTCGCGCCACCGACCATGCGCCGAAGGCGTTCACGACCACGTAGGCCGCGACGAGCACCACGCCGATCGCCGTCATGGCGTGGTCGGGCGCGGTCCTCCGGGAACGAGCGCACGCACCAGCGCCTCCGGATCCATGACGCTCGCGAGCGTGGTGACCTCGATGCGATCCGCGGCGAGGGCCCGCGCTCGCCGCGCCCACCAGCCGTCGGCCATGCCGGCGCCGTCCACCACCAGCCGGACCGCCTCGACGTCGGCCCGTCGGGCGAAGCGACGCACCGCTCCGAGCACCTCGGCGTCGACGTCGTTCAGGTCGGTGCGCCAGCGGCGCCCTTCCGCTCGCAGGTCGGCCGGGTCGAGCTGGTGCTGCCCGACGAGCACCTCGCCAGGCCGCGTCAGGGCAGGGACCAGGCGAGGCTGACACCACCAGGGCGCTCCGGCGAGCGCGACGCGGCGGCCAGCGGCGGCGGGCGGCGTGGCACCCGTGGGCCGCCACGGCCGCAGGGCATCCGAGCGATGCTGCGCCCACGCCCGCCGGACCTTGCCGGCGTCGGGTTGCAGACGCAAGAGCAGGGGGATGACGTCGTGCTCGACCTCGAGACCCGTCTCGACCGGAACGGTGACCAGGCCCGGCGCGGCCGGCTCGGCGCGCGCGAGGACGCCGGCAAGATCGGCCACCCACGGGTCCTGCGAACTCCCGGGCCCGCCGACACCCTCCGGCAGGATCCGCGGCACCACGACCAGGTCGACCTGGTCGAGGGAGCGCAGCGTGGCGCGCGCGAGCCAACCCAACAGGCCATCGCTGGGGTCCAGCGTCTCCCCCGCCTCCACCACGGCGTCTGCCTCGGGCAGCACCACGTCGACACCGACGGACGACAGCAGCTGTTGCCAGAACGGTCCATAGCGGTCCCACGAGATGGTGCTCAAGAAGCCGACGCGCACGGATCGTCAGTCTAGCACCGCCGCCGCGCTCCGCGACGCGTCTGCCCACGCGCGACCGAGCGTCAGCGCGGCGGCCTTGTCGAGGAACTGGTTGCCATTGCCGCACTTGGGCGAGAGCACGCAGCGCGGGCAGCCCGCGGCGCACGGGCAGCGCGACAGCAGTTCGAGGGCACTCGCCAGCCAGGCGTCGAACACGGCGGCCCCGGCGCGGGCGTAGCCGACGCCGCCGGGATGACCGTCGTAGACGAACACGGTCGCGCGCCCGTCGGGCGGATAGCTCGGGTACGACACGCCGCCGACGTCGGCGCGCTCGCACAGGACGAACGCGGGGAGCAGGCCGATCAGCGTGTGCTCGAGCGCGTGCATGGCTGCGCCCAGCACGCCCGGCGCGACCGTCTCGGCGACCTCGTCGACCACGAACCACAGCGCCTGCGTGTCGTACGACACCTCGGGGAGGTCGAGCGGCCGCTCGTCGAGGACGCCGCGCTGCCGGAAGCGGCGACGCACGTAGCCGGTCACCACGGTGCGCACGCGCACCCGCCCCATCGTCACACCCGGCGGCGGCCTGAGCACCACCTCGTCGTCGCCACCATGCCGACCCCCACGCCGTCCGTCGGGCCAGACCTCGAGCACCTCGACGTCGGTCTCCGAGCGTGCCTGGGTGTAGTAGTCCTCGATGTGCGGCAGCAAGAGCGCCTCACCGCGCTCCAGGTCGAGCCGAGCGGACACGTAGGCCTCGCCCTGGTGGAGGTAGACCGCGCCGGGGTGGAGTTCGCGGAGCGCCTCCGCGCCGTCCACCATGCCCAGCGTCCGACCGTCGACGTCGCGCAAGCGGACGCGCCCGGGCCCGAGCCCACCGCGCACGCGCACCGCCCGGTGCGGGTAGCGGCGCGTGCTGACCCAGCGCTCCGCGCCGTCGCGCAGCAGCCCCGGGACCGTCGCCAGGTCGAGCCACGGCGCGACCACGCGTTCGTCCTGCGCGAGCGGCGACTCGGCGGCCGCACAGCGCACGTGGAGCGGGTGGAGCTCGTCGTTCCACGGGTCGGCGATCGCGTCCTCGGGCTGCCCGTCGAGGAGCCTGTCGGGGTTGAGCAGGTAGAACTCGTCCAACGGGTCGGGCCCGGGGATCCACAGCGTCAGGCTGCGGGCCTCGCCGCGGCCCGCCCGACCGGAGCGCTGCCAGAAGGCCGCCTGCGAGCCCGGGTACCCGACCAGCACCACGGCGTCGACGCCGCCGACGTCGACCCCGAGCTCGAGCGCGCTGGTGGCGACCAGCAGGCGCACGTCGCCGTCACGGAACCCCGCCGCGATGCGCTCGCGATCCTCCGCCGTGTAACCGCCTCGGTAGCTCAGGATCGCCGCCTGCAGCGCGGGCGGCGCCAGCTGGACCGCGTAGCGGCGCACCAGCTCGGCGCCTCGCCGCGTGTTGCTGAACACCAGCGTCTTGACGCCCGCCTGCGCCAGCGCGACGCCGAGCTCGGCGGCCTCGATCGCGGCGCTGCGCCGCCGAGACGCGTCGCCGGGGAGGTCGGCCGGACGCCACACCACCACCTCACGCGGCCCGCGTGGCGCGTCGTCCTCGACGAACGCCAGCGCCGGCCGGCCGCAGAGCCGCGTCAGGTGCGCGGCGGGGTTCCCGATCGTCGCCGACGTGGCGATCACCTGCGGCGCCCCGCCGTGCAGCTCGGCGAGCCGGAGCGCACGGCGCACCACGTTCGCGACGTGCACCCCGAGGACGCCGCGGAAGGCGTGCACCTCGTCGAGCACCAACCAGCGCAGCGACGACAGGAAGCCGTGCCACGCGTCGTGGAACGGCAAGAGGCCGTAATGGAGCATGTCCGGGTTGGTGATGATCACGCGCGCGCCCTGGCGCGCAGCCCGGCGCGCGTCTGGTGGCGTGTCGCCGTCGTATCGGACGATCGCGTCCGCAGCGAGGCCGAGCCTCGCCGCCGCTGCGCGCCAGCGCACCAGTTGGTCGGCCGCCAGGGCCTTCGTGGGCATCACGGCGAGGGTGGTGCCGCCCTCACGCAGCGCGTGCAACGCGGGGACCTGGTAGATCAGCGACTTGCCCGACGCCGTGCCCGTCGCGACCACCACGTCGCTCCCCGCCGTGAGCGCGCGCAGGGCCGCCGCCTGGTGTCCGTACGGCTGCACGCCGAGGCGCTCGAGCAGCGCGTCCCACGGGGGGCCTGCGTCGCCGTGCCGGGCACGCCGGGGCGGCAGGAAGGCGTGGGCGCGCACCTGCGCGTGCCCGGCGCCGACGCCGGCCAGCCAGGCGTGAAACGACTCGCTCTCGGCCAGCACACCGTCCTTCACCCGCAGAGGCTACCGCGTCACGAGCAGGACGCCTGCTAGACTCGCGGCGCACATGGCCGTCATCGTGTTCGTCGTCGCCCTCGCCTACGCCGCCATCGCCGCGGCCCTGGCGCTGGCGCTGCGTCGGCCGGACCCGCCCGCGCCCCCGTCGAGCGGCGAATGGCCGGACGTGGACGTGGTGCTGCCGGCCCGCAACGAGGCCGAGCGGCTGCCGGTCGGCTTGGCCGCACTCGCGGCGCAGGACTACCCCGGCCGCTTCCGCGTGTGGGTGGTCGACGATCGATCCGAGGACGCGACGCCCGAGATCGTCCGCCGCATGACCGAGGTGGACGAGCGCTTCGCACTGGTCAGCGTCGCCGTGCCGTCGCGTCGCATGGCACCGAAGGTGCACGCCGTGGCGCGCGGCGTGGCCGCTGGAACGGCGGCGTGGGTCGCGACCACGGACGCGGACTGCGTCCATCCGCCCGGCTGGTTGAGGTCGATGCTCAGTTCCGCCCGACCCAGCGACGTCCTGGTCGCCGGGTACGTCGAGACCGCCCGCCCCGGCGCCGCCAGACGCCTGCTGGGGTACGTCGAGGCGCTGGATTGGGCATCGCTGATGCTGACCAACCGGGCGCTGGTCACCTCGGGACGCTCCGTCGCCAGTTCGGCCAACAACCAGGCGTACCGACGCGACGCCTTCGAGCGAGCCGGCGGCTTCGGCGTCACCGGTCGGGCGCCGTCGGGCGACGAGGACCTGCTCGCGCAACGCCTGGGGGCGTTGCCTGGTGCGACGGTGGCGTTCGCCGACGCACCAGAGGCGCGCGTGCTCACGACGCCGACCGGGTCATGGGCGGCGTTCTTGCACCAGCGCCGGCGCTGGGTCTCGCGCTACCACCACCCGCAGCACTACCGGCCAGACTTCCTGGCGGGCATCGTGCTGCTCGGCGTCCACAGCACCACGCTGGCGCTGGCCACGCTGAGCGCGCCCTGGTGGAGCGGCGGACAGCTGTGGTTACTCGCGGCCTGGGCGTCGGTCCTGGTCGTCGTCGTACCGGGCATGCACGTCGGCCTCGCGCGGCTCGGCCGCCGCGACCTGATGGGCTGGCCCGTGCTCGCGTGGGCGCTGCTCCACCCGTTCTTCATCGCCGCGGTATCGGTGTGGTCGTTCGTGCGTCCGGGATCGTGGCGCGCCGGGGCGGGCGGCTATCGGCGGCGCTGGTGGCGCGCGTGGTGGTGGCGCGCCCGAAGGCGCCGCGCGCGGCCCTCCACGCGCTGATGCTGCAACGCCGTCGCGCGCTGCCGACAGCGTCGTGACGCACCGGTGGTAGCCTCGTGACAGCGCGGCGGCCGCGATCCGCGGACGCCCCCGCGGGCGCACGCCGGCCTCAAGAGGAGGCGCTTGACATGAAAGTGTTCGTCTTGGGTGGTGACGGCTTCTGCGGCTGGCCCACCGCGTTGCACTTGTCCGACCTGGGCCATGAGGTCGTGATCGTCGACGACCTGTCCCGTCGCGCGATCGAGCACGAGCTCGAGGCCTACTCGCTCACGCCCATCACGCCGCTCGGAACGCGCTTGCGCGTATGGCACGAACTCGGTGGGCACGAGATCCGCTTCGAGCGCCTGGACGTCGCGCGCGAGTACGAGCGGCTGCTGGCGCTGATCGAGGGCGAGCGGCCCGACGCGATCGTGCACTTCGCGGAGCAGCGCGCGGCGCCGTACTCGATGAAATCGAGCCGCCACAAGCGCTACACCGTCGACAACAACCTCAACGCCACGCACAACGTGCTCGCGGCGATCGTCGAGAGCGGCCTCGACGTGCACCTCGCGCACCTGGGCACGATGGGTGTGTACGGCTACGGCACCGCCGGCATGAAGATCCCCGAGGGCTACCTGCCGGTCGAGGTCGTGACCGACGACGGCACGCGCGTCCGGCAGGAGATCCTCTACCCCACCAACCCCGGCTCGA
>SLSM01000084.1 GCA_007130445.1 Trueperaceae bacterium
CGGATCCTGCAGGGACCGCGGGGCGACGGTGGGCACGGCTACGACCCGGTGTTCCAGTCCGACGACCTCGGCATGACGTTCGCCGAGGCCGACCTCGCGGCCAAGCAGCGCGTCAGCCATCGCGGCCGAGCGCTCGAGGCGCTGTTGGCATGGCTGGGCGACGCCGGCAGGGGTTTCGGGAGCACGCGGCGCTGAGCGCGACGCGGCATCGATCGACGCGCGCTTCTCACCCGTCCATCACGGGACCGACACCTGTTGCGTGGCATGATCGAAGTGTCGCGTGGCGTGCAGCCGCGGCTCGGCCACGACGCCGTCCGCCTGCGCGCCCGATGCAGTGCACGTGTTCGACGAGGAGGCACGGATGAACCGCTTGAGTACGCTTCTGATCGCCGTCGTCACAGCCATGGTCGTTGGTCTCGCGGGCGCCCAAGCGGCGTTGCCCGAGGCCGCCGCGGAGGCGCTCGACGCGGGCGAGGCGCGCATGGCCGAAGCGCTCGCCACCTACGGCGCGCAGTACCCCGACCGGCCGCTCTGGCAGCAGGCCTTCGCCGAGGGACGCCGCGCCATGTCGCTCGCTCCGGAGGCGCTCGAGCCGGTGCGCTTCCTCGCCGTCGCCTACAGCCGCAGCAACTGGTACGGCCCGGCGTGGAACACCTGGCGCGATTACGTGCGGCGTGGAGGCGACGTCAGCCAGGACGCCGAGGCGCAGACGCTGATCGCCGACGTCGGTCAGGAGCTCGGCTACGGTGCGTACGCCCGCGGCGACACCGAGTTGGCCCTGGAGTACTACCAGTCCATCGTCGATCTGGTGCCAGGCGACGTCAACGCGCACGTGTGGAGCGGCCGCATCCTGATCGAGACCGAGCGGCCCGAGCAGTCGATCGCCTCGTGGCAGCGCGTGCTCGAGCTCGACCCAACCGACACCCGCGCCAGCTACTTCCTCGAGCTCGCACGCGAGCAGTCGCTCCACGGCACGGCCGCCGTGAACGCGTTCCGCGATGGCGTGGCGCTGTACGAGCAAGAGCGCCTCGGCGAGGCGTCGGAGGCGTTCGCGCGAGCGACGACGCGCAACCCCGAGTATGCGCAGGCCTGGGCGTGGCTCGGCCGCGTGGCGTTCGAGCGCGGGCAGTTCCGTGACGCCGGCACGTACTACGCCCGAGCTGCGGCGCTCGAGCCGACGAACGACACGTACGCCTGGTTCCGCGCCGAGTCCGCGCGCCGCGCCGGCGACTGAGCGCGACTGGGCCTGAGGTCACGGTGCGTGACGCCGTCTCGAAGCGAGTCTGAGCGCATGTCGCGCCACGTCATGGTCCTGGGTGACCAGCTGACCCGCCGGGTCGGCCCCCTCGAGGGGGCCGACCCGGCGGGTCAGCTGGTCACCCAGGACCATGACGTGGCGCGACATGCGCTCAGACTCGCTTCGAGACGGCGTCACGCACCGTGACCTCAGGCCCAGTCGCGCTCAGTCGCCGGCGCGGCGCGCGGACTCGGCGCGGAACCAGGCGTACGTGTCGTTCGTCGGCTCGAGCGCCGCAGCTCGGGCGTAGTACGTGCCGGCGTCACGGAACTGCCCGCGCTCGAACGCCACGCGGCCGAGCCACGCCCAGGCCTGCGCATACTCGGGGTTGCGCGTCGTCGCTCGCGCGAACGCCTCCGACGCCTCGCCGAGGCGCTCTTGCTCGTACAGCGCCACGCCATCGCGGAACGCGTTCACGGCGGCCGTGCCGTGGAGCGACTGCTCGCGTGCGAGCTCGAGGAAGTAGCTGGCGCGGGTGTCGGTTGGGTCGAGCTCGAGCACGCGCTGCCACGAGGCGATCGACTGCTCGGGCCGCTCGGTCTCGATCAGGATGCGGCCGCTCCACACGTGCGCGTTGACGTCGCCTGGCACCAGATCGACGATGGACTGGTAGTACTCCAGGGCCAACTCGGTGTCGCCGCGGGCGTACGCACCGTAGCCGAGCTCCTGACCGACGTCGGCGATCAGCGTCTGCGCCTCGGCGTCCTGGCTGACGTCGCCTCCACGCCGCACGTAATCGCGCCAGGTGTTCCACGCCGGGCCGTACCAGTTGCTGCGGCTGTAGGCGACGGCGAGGAAGCGCACCGGCTCGAGCGCCTCCGGAGCGAGCGACATGGCGCGGCGTCCCTCGGCGAAGGCCTGCTGCCAGAGCGGCCGGTCGGGGTACTGCGCGCCGTAGGTGGCGAGCGCTTCGGCCATGCGCGCCTCGCCCGCGTCGAGCGCCTCCGCGGCGGCCTCGGGCAACGCCGCTTGGGCGCCCGCGAGACCAACGACCATGGCTGTGACGACGGCGATCAGAAGCGTACTCAAGCGGTTCATCCGTGCCTCCTCGTCGAACACGTGCACTGCATCGGGCGCGCAGGCGGACGGCGTCGTGGCCGAGCCGCGGCTGCACGCCACGCGACACTTCGATCATGCCACGCAACAGGTGTCGGTCCCGTGATGGACGGGTGAGAAGCGCGCGTCGATCGATGCCGCGTCGCG
Organism: Trueperaceae bacterium; assembly: GCA_007130445.1. Classification (GTDB taxonomy): domain Bacteria; phylum Deinococcota; class Deinococci; order Deinococcales; family Trueperaceae; genus CSSed10-48. The sequence goes on from SLSM01000084.1 coordinate 2,501, forward strand.
CTCAGCGCCGCGTGCTCCCGAAACCCCTGCCGGCGTCGCCCAGCCATGCCAACAGCGCCTCGAGCGCTCGGCCGCGATGGCTGACGCGCTGCTTGGCCGCGAGGTCGGCCTCGGCGAACGTCATGCCGAGGTCGTCGGACTGGAACACCGGGTCGTAGCCGTGCCCACCGTCGCCCCGCGGTCCCTGCAGGATCCG
>SLSM01000038.1 GCA_007130445.1 Trueperaceae bacterium
GAGGCCCTGCGCGTCGTGCAACCGCACGTGCGCATGGGCGACCCGCACGTCTGCAGCGACGACCGCCATCGCCTGTCGCTGCTCCACGCGGCGTACCGGCCGTTGGTGAAGCGCGGTGCGGCCGGGGCGTACCTGCCGGCGTTCGCGCGGCGGTGGCGGACGGACGCGAGCGCCACGCGCTGGACCTTCGACATCGACACGGACGCACGCTGGCACGACGGAGCGGCGGTCGACGCGGGCGACGCCGCAGCCAGCCTGACGCGGCTGCGCGACGACCCACCCGAGGGCGAGCTCGGCACCAGCGGCGTGTACCAGGGCTATCTGCGCGGCTGCGTGATCACGGCTCGGGATCACGCCACGCTCGAGGTCGTGACGCCCGAGCCCATGGCCGACCTGCTCGACGTGCTGGTGGAGCTGTTCGTGCTGCCCGCGGCGCACCTGGCCGACGCCACGGCGCTGCCGCCCGGCAGCGGGCCGTATCGCCTCGTCGAGCACGACGAGCGCGAAGTGCTGCTCGAACGCGTCGATCGCGCGGCCGACGACGGTGGCCCCGCCCGTCTGCGCTTCACCGCGATCGCCGACGCCGACGAGCGCGCCGCCGCCGTGGCGGCTGGTGACGCCGCGATCGCCAGCGACGTCGACCCGCGCGTCACGACCATCGCGACCCACTTCCAACCGAGCAGCGTGGCCACCACGTTCATGTTCGCGCTGGAGCGGGGCGCGACCGCCGACGCGCGCGTGCGCCGGGCGCTGAACCTGGCCGTCGACGTGCCCGCACTGGTCGGTGACCTCTTCGCCGGTCGTGCGGAGCCGATCGCCAGCCCCTGCACGGCGACCCAGCTCGGCTTCGACCCGGCGCTCGAGCCCTACCCGTTCGATCCCGAGGGCGCGCGGCGCCTGCTCGCCGAGGCAGGCGTGGAGGGGCTGCGGCTCACCTTCGACGTCCCGTCGCGCCTGCCCGACGAGGCGCCGCGGCTCGCGGCCATGCTGCGTGAGCAGTTCGCCCGCGTGGGTGTTGCGCTCGAGGTGGTGGAGCACGCCGACCGGCCCGCGTACGCCGAGATGGTCCGCGACGGCCGCATCCACGACGCCGCCTGTTTCGACTCCAGCCCGCACAGCACCTTCCGGCTGCTGCGCGAGAAGTTCCACGCCGGCGCGCGCGGTCCGTGGTGGCTGGGGTACGACAACGAGCGCTTCGATGCGCTCGTGGACGAGGCCCAACGCACCCCCGACCTGGCGCAGCGTCGGACGCTGTACCGGCAGGCAGCGAGGTTGTTGCACGACGACGCGCCGTGGCTCTTCCTCTACGGCGCGCAGCTCGGGTGGGGGCTCGCCCCGGATCATGCCGAGTGGCGTCCCACCGCCGACGGTCTGATCGCCTTCGGGCCGCAGCAAAGGAGTGCATCGTGACCTTCGACCTGGTGGTCCATGGCGGCCGCGTGGTGGGTGCCGACGGCGTCGTCGAGACGGACGTCGGCGTCACAGGTGGACGCGTCGCCGCTCTGGGAGCGGGCCTGGCGGGGCATCGCCGCGTCGACGCTGCGGGCGCATTCGTCTTGCCCGGCCTCGTCGACCCGCACGTGCACCCCATTCACGCCGAGACCTATCGTTCGGCCTCCGAGGCTGCGCTCCACGGTGGTGTCACCACCACGCTGCACCACCTCTACACGCCGCCCGACGGTGATCCCGTACCGTTCGTCGACGCTGCCGTGCGCGAGGCAGAGCGCGAGAGCTGCACCGACTTCGCGTTCCACGTGCGGCTCAACGACCTGCGCCGCACGCAGGTGAGCATCGCGCCGCTGGTGGAGCGCGGTCACACGACGTTCAAGCTGTTCATGGCCTACGGCGGGCGCGGCATCATGGTCGGCGACGACGAGATCCTGCTCGCCATGCGCGCCGCAGCCGACAGTGGCGCGACGCTACTGATCCATGCCGAGAACGGGCACATGAGCGACGCGCTCGAGGCCAAGGCGCGTGCGGCAGGCGCAACGACACTGCGCGAGTACTACGACGCGCGCCCCCGCTGGGTCGAGGTCGAGGCTGTGGAGCGTGTGCTGCGCCTGCTGCGCGCCGAGCCGTGCCCCACGTACCTCGTGCACCTCACGTGTCGCGAGTCTCTCGAGGCGGTGACCGCCGGCAAGCTGGCCGGTCTTCCGGTGCTCGCCGAGACATGCCCGCACTACCTGCTCCTCACGGCTGCCGGGGCCGACGGCCTCGGCGCGCGCGCCAAGATGGCCCCGCCGCTGCGCGACCAGGCTGACCAGGACGCCCTCTGGCACGCCCTCGATCGTGGCCTGATCGATGCCGTGGGCAGCGACCACAGCGCCTTCGTGCGCGCGGAGAAGGAGGCGTCGGACGACGTGTTCGAAGCGGGCTTCGGCGTGCCGGGCCTCGCCACCATGCTCCCGCTCCTGTTCGATCGCGGTGTCCGTACCGGACGGACCAGCATCGAGCGGCTCGTGCACGTGATGGCGACGGCGCCAGCCCAACTGCTCGGTCTGGTCGGCCGCAAGGGGGCGCTCGCCCCCGGCTTCGATGCCGACCTGGTGCTGTTCGACCCGGAGGCCCCGTTTACGATCGACGCCGGCTCCGAGCGGGGCAACGCCTACTACAGCCTCTACGAGGGCTGGCGTGGCCGCGGCAGCGTGCGCAGCGTGTACCTGCGGGGGCAGGCCGTCGTGGTCGACGGCGAAC
>SLSM01000107.1 GCA_007130445.1 Trueperaceae bacterium
ACGCCGCAGAGAGACTGCACCTGCTGCGCGGTGAACTGAGGAGGATCCTCGAGCGCGACGCTGGCGTGGACGCCGAGGAGGCGGTCCGGGGGTTCTTGGCGCGTGAAGGCGAGATGGTGGACGACCTAGCTGCACGATTGGAGGCGCACCAACGCGCGCGCATCGACACCGCGCTCGATGCGCTGAGCGATCTCCAGCGGCTCCCCGTGCCCGCCGGTCTGGCGAGCGAGGTGCGAGCGTTGCTGGAGCTGTACTGGGACTGTTTCCTCTACTTCGACATGATCCAGTTCCCGCTCGTCGAGGCGACGGGTGTCGGCGACGAGCTGTCGCCGATCGAGATCCACCGGATGAGCCCAGCAGACTGCCACCACTACGACACGCTCGGCAGCGACAAGCTCATGGGGACGAGGTTCGCGTCGTTCGGCGCCTTCCTCGACCGGCGCTGGCGCGAGTCCGACATCCGTTGGGGTCGACTCGACGGCGCCGAGCGGCTGATCACCACCCTCCTCGGCCGCGAGCATGGCGCCGCCCGCGAGCAACTCGTCGTGGAGGCACATCTGGCCATCCTGGAGCAAGAGTTCCCCGAGGATCGGGCGTCGATCGAGGCCCTCGCCGTTCGTCGCAACGATGCGCAGGGGCGTGCAGCGCTCGACGCTACGAGCACGAGGCGGAACACCGAACGGTTCCTGACCGAGCGGAAGGTGGATCCGGAGCTCGATCCGCGCGCGAGCGCGTCGAGCCTCTCGAGGCTCGTGCGCACGACCAACAAGCTCGCAGACACCCTGACGACCGAGAGCAAGGCGCCGCGCGCGCTCAGCAACGCCATTGCACTCACCTCCCTGACAGGCTCGGAACTCCTCGACGCGGCCATCCCCAAGTCGTTCAAGCATCTGCTGGTCAGCTACTGGGCGAACCTGCTCCTCCTGTTCGGCTTCCTATTGCTCGTGTTGGCGTTCCTGCTCCCCGGTGACTCGTGGTTCCGCGCCGATACGCGCCTCGGCTTCGTCCTGATCGCGATCGCCCTCCTCGGCCTCTTCGTGCGATCGATGTTGTGGCGGGCGCTCGCGCCCCCCGCCGTGGGCGATCGTGCGGCTGCGGCCGTCGCATCGCGGCGCATCGGTGGTGCAGCCCTGCTGCTCGGACTCGTCGTCATCGTCGCCAACGGGCTCCTGGAGCGGTCGAGTGCCTGGGGCGACCAGCAGTACCTGCTCGGTTACCCGACCGCCGCCCTCGCGCTCGAGTTCGCGCGCACGGGCGGAGAGGTCGCGTGCGTGCTCGGGGACTCGACGGCGACGCCCGGTTGTGTCGCACCGAGTGGTGCCCCGACGGGTCCAGCCGTCGATCACGCGCGCCGGTTGATCTACGTCGACTTCGCCTTCATCGTCCTCTACGTCTCGCTGCTGGTCCTTCTCGGACTCGCGGCGATACGGGCGTCGGCGCTGGTCCTGGGGTCCCTGGCGATGGCGCTGGCGTTGACGGCCGGCGCGCTCGACGTCATCGAGAACGTTCGCATCCTCCAGACGCTCGCGATGGACTACGCCCTGATGCTCGAGCCGTGGCTCGTCGAGACCACCCAGATCGCGCGCGCCAAGTTCTTGGCGGTGTTCGTGGCGGTCGCCGTGCTGCTCCCGACGCTGAGCCTGCACGCCAGGACGTCGCTCCTGAACCTCCGCATCATCACCTGGATCCTGACCTCCGTCGGCGTCGTCGGCGTGGCGCTCGGCCTGCTCGGCCTCGTCATCGGTGCCCCCACCTACCTCTCGTTCGGTCTCGGCCTGCTGGTTGCCGTCATGCTCGGTATCGCCGTCATGTTCATGGCCGGGCACATCACGGTGCCCGTACGGGTGCGCACCGACGGCACGGCACCGATACTTGACGCGCCCGGACATCGTCTTTAGGCTTTCCTCATCTCGGTGCTGGCAAACGAAGGGTGCTCATGGACGACGTGGCGCTCGAAGCAATGTCTCAGCTGCACCAGGCGATGGCGTCACTCCTGCCACCAGCGTCCGACGACGCGATGGCATCGTCGCTGCTGGTGACGCCGCTGCGCGTCGCTCCCACCGGCATCGGCGGCTTCGTGGGCGTCCACCATGAACCCGAGGGCGAAGTGGTGGGCCGTCGCATCTCGGCGCGCGTGGACGTGACGGTGCGGGCGGCTGGAGATCGGGCGCTCGACGATGCGGTGGCGCTCGCGACCCGCTCCGTGCTCGCGCGCAGCCGCGGTGACCTCTCCGGTCTCGGCATCCTCAAGGTGCAGCTCGGCTCGTTGGGTCCCGTGGCCCGACCGCCGGACGATGCCGGTCACAGCGTGCGAGACGTGGTCTTCGACGTCGAGTTCGAGCATCTCCACCGACCGTCCGATGACGGTGGCGTCATCGAGAGCGTCCCACTCGACATCAGCGTGACGGCGTCCGCCCCGGGCAGGCTGCTGCGCCGCGGCCCGTTCCACACGCCCGACGCGCTGGCGGCCTTCGAGGTCGTCGACGATCCGGGCGCTCGGCTCGACGCCCCCTCGTCGTGGGCCTACGACGACGGCGCCATTCGCCAGCGCACCCGGGTCCGCGGCGGCCACGCTCGGCCGACGCTGCACCAGCCCGGCACGTACCTCCTCCTGCGCGACACGCCGACGCAACCGCCGGTGGCCGACTTCACGATGACCACACGGTTCCGCTCCAC
>SLSM01000097.1 GCA_007130445.1 Trueperaceae bacterium
CGACCGTCCTCAGCTGGGGGCTGCGCGACGACGACCTGGTGGTGCAGGCGACACCGTGCTTCCACGCCGCGATGAACGCGTTCACCACGCCGCTCTACGCGCTGGGCGCTCGGGTCGCGCTGATGCGGCGCTTCGATGCCGGTGTGTACTTGCAGCTTGTCGAGCAGCTGGGCGCGACCGTGCTGTTCATGGTCCCGACCATGTTCCAGATGATCGAAGCCGCTCCCGCATTCGCGGTCACCGACCTGTCGCGCGTGCGTTGGGCGATCTCTGGCGGCGCGCCGTGCCCGCTGCCGCTGCGCGACGCGTTCAGAGCACGCGGTGTGCGCTTCAAGCAGGGCTACGGCCTCACCGAGGCCGGCGTCAACTGCTTCGCCATCGACCTCGACCGCGCCGAGCACAAGCCCTGGTCGGTCGGCCGCGCCATCCTCGGCACGGAGGCCGTCGTGCGCCGGAGCGACGGCACGCCCGCCGACGTGGACGAGGTCGGCGAGTTGACGCTGCGCGGGCCGCACCTGTTCGACGGCTACTTCGAGCGCCCGGACGCCACGGCCGCGGTGCTGAAGGGCGGCTGGCTCTGGACCGGCGACCTCGCGCGCGTCGACGCCGAGGGCGACGTCACCATCGCGGGCCGGCGCAAGGAGATGTTCATCTCGGGCGGCGAGAACGTCTACCCCGCCGAGGTCGCGGCCGCGCTCGACGACCACCCAGAGGTCGCCGCCTGCGCGGTCACCGCCGTGCCCGACGAGCGCTGGGGCGAGGTCGGCCTGGCGGCCGTGGTCACGCACGCGGGCAGCGCCCTGGACGCCGCGGCGGTGCGGGCCTTCCTCAAGGACCGGCTGGCCGGGTACAAGGTCCCCAAACACGTGCGCTTCCTGGACGCCCTGCCCGTCTCGGGCGCCGGCAAGGTGCTCACGCGGGCGCTGCGCGACGCCTTCGAGGCCGAGGGCGCGGCCGCCGCGCCGCACCAGCGCGAGGTCGAGCGATGAGCCCCGGCTGGGAGGGTCTCGTGAGCGTCTCCGACGGCGTGCGCCTGCGCGCGCGCTGGGACGGCCCCGACGACGCGCCGGCCGTGCTGCTCGTCAACGGCCTGATGATGGCGATCGAGGCCTGGCAGGGGCTGTCCGAGCTGGTGCTGCCCGAGTTCCGCGTGCTTCGCTACGACACGCGCGGCCAGGGCGGCAGCGACGACCCACCCGGGCCGCACACGATCGAGCGCCACGCCGACGACCTCTCCGCGCTGCTGCACGCGCTCGACCCGGGACCGCTCCACGTGGTCGGCCTCTCCAGCGGCGCGCCGATCGCGCTGCTCGCGAGCGCCGAGCGCGCCCGGGCCAGGCCCGGAGCCATCCGGAGCATGACGGTGTGCGACGGCTTCCTCACCCTCGACGCCCACCTCGGCTGGGTGGTGCGCGCCTGGCTCGCGGCGCACGAGGCGGGCGGGCCCGGCCTGCGTTTCGACATCGCGACGCCATGGGTGTGGGGGCAGGCCTTCCTGAGCGACCACGCGGAGGCGATCACAGCCTGGCGCTCCGCCGCGCTCGCCGCCGACGCCACGCGCGCCCGCAACCTGATCGCAGGCATGGCCGCGTTCGATGGCGACGCCGGCCCCGCGCTCGACGCGCTCGCTTGCCCGGTCCTGGCCCTGGTGGGCGAGGACGACGTGATGACGCCGCCGCGCCACGCCCGCGCCATCGCCGCGCGCGCAACCGACGGCCGCCTCGCGCTGATCGAAGGAGCCGGCCACGCCGCCCCCATCGAGCGACCCGGCGCCGTGGCGCACGAGCTGCTCGCCTTCTGGCACCAGGCCGAGGCGAGGAAGGAGCCCACCCCATGACCACGCCCACCCCCGCCGTCCGGCACGTCGACGTCGACGATCGCGCGATCGCCTACGTCGAGGCCGGCGACGGTTACCCCGTGCTGCTGGTACACGGCAACTTCGCCAGCAAGCGCTGGTACCGAGCGCTCCTGGAGGCCCCGCCGGCCGGAGCGCGCCTCGTGGCGATCGACCTCCCGAACTTCGGCGACAGCGACCCGCTCGGCGCGAGCATCACGATGGCCGCCTACGCCGACGCGGTGCGCAAGGCCGCCCGGGCGCTCGAGTTGCACGCGCCCGTCCTGGTCGGACACTCGCTGGGCGGCAACGTCGTGATGCGAGCCGTCGGCGACGATCCGCGCGCGTTCGCGGGCCTGCTCCTGGTCGACAGCGGCGCGCCCGACGGGCTCGCGACGCCCGAGGCGCACTATCCGCTGCTCGAGGCCTTCAAAGGCAACGCGGCGCTGCTCGCCCAGGCGCTCGCGCCGATGATGCCGACGCGCACCCCGAGCGACATGGACGACCTCGTCGCCGACGCGCTGCGCATGCATCCCGACGCCTTCACGGGCAACGCTCGCGCCCTCGAGGGCCTCGACCTCGGCCCCGCCCTGGCGGCCTTCACGGGCCCCGTCCGCGTGCTGCGCGGCGGCCAGGACGTGCTGATCGACGCCGACATGGCCGCCCGCACGATCACGGCCTTCAGCGGCTCGCGCGACGCCGAACTGCTCACCTGGGACGACGTCGGCCACAGCCCGATCGTCGAGGCGCCGGAACGCTTCGGCGCGCTCCTCGCCGCCCTGGTCGAGAGCGTTCGGGAGGCACCCACGGCATGAGTTGACCAGCGACATCCCCGGCGTC
>SLSM01000117.1 GCA_007130445.1 Trueperaceae bacterium
GCGCCGTGTTCATCATGAAGCAGTTCTTCGAGTCGATCCCGCGCGAGGTGGAAGAGGCCGCGATGATCGACGGCGCCAGCCACTGGCGCCGCTACTGGAACGTCGTCCTCCCCATGGCGCGGCCGGCGCTCGGGGCGCTCACGATCCTGACCTTCCAGGGCGCCTGGAACGACTTCTTCTGGCCCTTCATCGTGCTCACCAGCCCCGAGACCGTGAAGACCCTGCCGATCGGCTTGCTGTCGTTCCGCAACACGTACGGCGCCGTCGGTGACTGGGGCCTGATCCTTGCGGGTGCCGTGATGAGCGCCATCCCCGTGATCATCCTGTTCGTGGTGTTCCAGCGCTACTTCATGGAGGGAGTGTCGTTCGGCGGCGGCAAGGAGTGACGCCGCAGTCCTGGTAGATTCGACACGCCTACGCCGACCCGATGATGCCGCGCGCGTGCGCGCGGCATCGTGAGCGCGGCGCGCCTTCGACCTGGAGCAGCCATGGACTTCCGACACAACGTCGTGCTCAAGGAGCACTACACCTTCTTCGTCGCCGATGCCGACGGCCATACGCGCAGCGGTGAGCACGGGCTCTACAACCGCGACACCCGCTTCCTGTCGCGCTACGCGTGGCACTGGCTGCCGGCCGATGCCGGCGAGTTCCAGACCCTGGTGGCGCGGGGTCAGCGACCGGACCGCTTCGACGGCCACTACGCTCTGATCGACGGGCCGTCGCAGCTGCTGGCCGTGCGCCGCCGCGCGTTCGTCACCGCCACGGGCATGCGCGACGAACTCGACGTCGCCAACACGTCGCTCGAGCGCCGCTCCCTGAGCATCGAGCTCGACGTGGCGGGCGACTTCGCCGACCTGTTCGAGGCGCGCGGCTGGCACCACGTGGAGCGCTCCGCACCCGAGGTCGACGCCGCCAACACCACGCTCCGCCTCTCCCACACCGCCAGCGACGGGGTCTCTCAGGCCGTGACGTTGCGCTTCGACGAGCTCGCGGCGGCACGACCGGACGGCGCCGACTGGGAGCTGTCGCTCGCCCCCGGCGAGAGCGTCCGACTGAGCGTGGTGGTCGAGGTCGACAACCCCCTCGACGTCGCGCCGCACGCGCCGATCGACTACGAGGCCTGGCGCGCCAGCTTCCAGGCGCTCCCCGACGCACCCGACCCGCGCGTGCTGGCGCAAGCGATCGACGACCTCCGCGGCCTGCTCCTGTTCACCCCCGAGGGGCCGCTGCCCGCGGCGGGCATCCCGTGGTTCGTCGCGGCGTTCGGCAGGGACGCGCTCCTCGCGGCCCACATGCTGCTGCCGCACCGCCCCGACGTGGCCGAGGGGACGCTGCGCTTCCTCGCGGCGCATCAGGGCACCGTGCACGACGCCTTCCGGGCCGAGGCACCGGGCAAGATCCTGCACGAGGTGCGCTACGGCGAACTCTCGCGCGTGGGGCGCGTGCCCCACACGCGCTACTACGGCACGGTCGACGCGACACCGCTCTTCGTGACGCTGCTCGAGGCCCACCGCCTCGCGGTCGGCGACGACGCGTTGGTGCGTGCGCTCAGGCCCGCGTGGGAGGCCGCGCTGGCGTGGATGACGAACGACGGCGACCACGACGGCGACGGCTTCCTCGAGTTCGCTCCGGCAGTTGCCGGCGAGGGACTGACCGTCCAGTCCTGGAAGGACTCCGCTGACTCGATGAGCCACGCGGACGGCAGCCTGGCCGAGGGGGCCATCGCCGTCTCCGAGGTCCAGGGATACGCCTACGCGGCCTACCGCGCCGCGGCGCGCTGGTACCGCGACCTCGGCGAGAGCGAACGGTCGGACGCCTGGCAGGCCCGCGCCGACACGCTCCGCGCGCGCTTCCACGAGGCCTTCTGGCTCGACGACATGGACACCTACGCCATGGCGCTCGACGGCGCCAAGCGACCGCTGCGCGTGCGCAACTCCGACGCCGGCCACCTCCTCTGGAGCGGCATCGTCCCGGAGGACCACGCCGAACGCCTGGTGCGCTCGCTGCTCGGACCCGAGACATGGTCAGGCTGGGGGCTGCGCACCCTGGGTGCGGGCGAGGTCCGCTACAACCCGGTCAGCTACCACAACGGCTCGGTCTGGCCCCACGACACCGCGCTGTTCGCGGCGGGGCTCGCCGCCTACGGCTACCTCGACGAGGCCCGCACCATCGTCGCCGCCACCTATGCGCTCGCGGCCGAGCAGCCCGACCTGCGCCTGCCCGAACTCGTCGCCGGCTACGAGCGCGACGACCGGCCGCCCGTCCCGTACCCGGTGGCCTGCCGGCCGCAGGCCTGGGACGCCGCGGCGCTGGTCTACCTGCTCGGCCTCGACGTCACGCCAAGCACCGCAGCGCCCCGAGCACCACGGCGACCGACCGCTCCGCCGCCACCGCGGTGAAGGCCCGGAAGTCGACCTCGGCGGCGTGGTCGGCGGTGTCCGACACACTCCGAACCACCACCCATGGCACCCCCCAGCGGGCGCACACCTGCGCGACGGCGGCGCCCTCCATCTCCGCACAGCTCGCCCCGAACCCGGCGCGCAGGGCGGCCACCCGAGCTGGGTCGGCGACGAACACGTCGCCCGACGCCACGCGCCCGCTGATCGCCCGCACGCCGTCGCGCTCCGCGACGTCCCGAGCGGCCGCCAGCGCCGCGTCGTGCAGCGCCGCATCGGCCTCCCAGACGCGCGGTTCGCCCGGCACCTCGCCCGGCTCGTAGCCCAGGCCGGTGACGTCGACGTCGTGCTGCACGGCGTCGACGCTGACGACGATGTCGCCGACCCGGAGGGCGGGGTCGACCCCACCGGCCACGCCCGTGACGATCACGCGCGCCACGCCGGCGGCGGCCAACGCCTGCGCCAGCGCGGCCGCGTTCACCTTACCGATGCCACACGTGGCCATGACGACGCGCACGCCCTCCAGCACGCCGTGCACCAGTTCGAACGGACCCTGGCGCTCGCGGGTCACGTCGTGCGCGAGCGCCAGCAGGCGCTCGAGCTCCTCCGGCATCGCGCCGATCAGGCCGACGACGCCCGCCCCTGCACCCGACTGGGCGCGCGGCGACGCCGAGCGCTCGGCCGCAGCCGAGATCACCTCGGGCTGTTCACGTACACGAGCCGTCCCAGGAACGCGCCCGCCACGAGGAACGGCACGGCCAGCGCGAGCATCAACAGGTCGGTGGTCATGTCGGGCTGGAAGCGCTTGGCGACCTCGACCCCGAGCGTGAGCATGCCGCCCGAGATCAGCGTCATCATGATCGGCCTGGGCGTGTCGCGGCGCATCAGCCACAGGGTGGAGAAGTACGCGAACAGCAGGTAGAAGCCTGCCGACGTGACGCTGCGCAGCACGTCGATCTCGCCGGGGTTCTCGGGCGGCACCGCGCTCTGCAACACGATGAAGAAGACCGTGGCCATCATCAGCGCGGCGCTGAAGCGGCCGGGGCGCTTGCGCTTGGCGGCCGGGCTGCTGTCTTGCTTCGGCGCGTCCGCGGGCGTCTCGCCGCGCTTGCGCGCCTCGGCGCGAGCCAACGCCTCGGCGCGCCGCCGCGAACGCCGATCCTTGAGTGCGGAGACCTTCGCCTGACGCTTGTCCTTCTTCTTCTGCCGCTCCTTGTCGAACTTCTCGTCTTGCTTCTGCTGGGCGCGGCGTAGCTGCCGGTTCATCATGATCGCCAGTGTACGTTCCTCGCACCGGCAAGCTCGCATGCCGGGCCGCCCGCGCCCGCCGGCCCGGTGCTACCATCCGCCCCATGCCGTCCCGCTCCGCCCCCACCAGCGCACGCCTCGCCGCCCTCGCCGAGACCTACGGCACCCCGCTGTGGGTGTACGACCTGCGCGTCGTCGACGCAGCGCTCGCGACCGTGCGAGCGGCGATCCCCGACGCGACGCTGGCCTTCGCCGTCAAGGCCAACGCCAGCGGTGCCGTGCTGCGACACCTGGGGCTCGCCGACGTGGGCGCCGAGGCGATCACGGTCGGCGAGCTCGCCCGCTCGCTACGCGCGGGCATCGATCCTGCGCGGGTCGTGGTGGGCGGTCCGGCGCAAGACGCCGCGCTGCGCGCGCTCGCGCGCGAGGCGCGCGTCGGGCGCGTCAGTCTCGACTCGCGCTCGCAATGGCGCGACTGGTGCGACGAGCCCGGGGGCTGGCCCGAAGGGACGAGCGCGTTCGTCAGGGTGAATCCCGGGCTCGACCCACGCACCCACGAGCACATGGCCGTCGGCAGGGCGGACTCCAAGTTCGGCCTGCCCCCGGCCGAGGCGCTGGCGCTGGCCCGCGACGTGGCCTCGGTAGGAGCGCTCGCAGGCTTCCACGTGCACGCCGGCTCGCAGCTCACCGACCCGGCCGTGCACGAAGGCGTGCTGACGGCGCTCGCACCGCTGTACGACGCCCTACCGCAGGCCCGCGAGCTCGACCTCGGCGGCGGCTTCGCGCTCCCCGGCTACCCGCTGGAGCGTCTGGGGGCGCTGATCGACGCGTGGGTGCGGCCTCGGGGCCTGCGCCTCTGGCTGGAGCCGGGCCGCGCGCTCGTCGCGACTGCGGGCACGCTCCTGACGCGCGTGCTGCACGTCAAGGAGGGGCCTCGGCGGCACCTGATCGCCGACGCGGGCATGGCCGACCTGGTGCGCCCCGCGCTGTACGGCGCGGACCATCCGATCCACCCCGTCAGCGTCGCCGGCCGCGTGGTCGAACGCGACGAGGCCCCCGCAGCGCTCGACGTGCCGACCGACGTGGACGGTCCGCTGTGCGAGAACGCCGACCGGTTGGGGCGCGACGTGCGCCTGCCCGCGCTCGTGCCCGGCGATCTCCTGGCCGTCGGGCTGGCCGGCGCCTACGGGCTGGGCATGGGCTCACACTACGCCTCGCACACGCACGCCGCCGAGATCGTGATCGACGCGGACGGCGACGCCCGCCTGGCACGCCGACGGCAACCGCTCGACGCCCTCTGGGCCGACGAGGTCGACGCTCCGGCCGAGCGCGCGCCAGCGGGGCGCGCGCCGGCGTGACGCGGCTGCAGCGCGCGCTCGAGACGCGTGTCCGTCAGCGCTTCGGGCGCTTGAGCGGCCACCACGCGATCGCGCTCGAGATCGGCGGCGAACGCTACGGCGTCGCCGAGGACGCGCTCTTCCCGGCGGCCAGCGTGATCAAGCTGCCGCTGCTCGTGCTGGCGCTGCGCGCCGCCGAGCGTCGTGAGCTCGATCTTGACGAGCGCGTGGCGATCGTGCCGCAGCACGGTGCCAGCGGCAGCGGTGTGCTGCAGGACCTCGACCTCGGACTCGCGCCGACCTGGCGCGACCTGCTGACGCTGATGATCGTCGTGTCCGACAACCTCGCGACGAACCTGGTGCTGGAGCGCCTGGGTGTGCTCGCGGTGAACGGCGCCCTCCCCGACCTGGGGATGCCGAGCAGCCGCATCGAGGGGCCGCTCCAAGTGGACGCGACCAGACAGACCCCGCGGCAGCGCGCCGGACACGGCGCCGCGACCACGGCGGCGGACGTGCTCCGGCTGCTCCTCGCGCTCGACGACGGCGCCCTGCTCGGTGTCGAGGCGACCGAGTGGGCCCGTTCACGGCTGCGCAAGCAGCGCTACCGCGAGGCGATCCCGCGCCTCATCACGGGCGAGGCAGGAGCCGAGGGCGGACTGGTCGTCGGCAGCAAAGGGGGGTGGTTGGCGCGAGCCCGGCACGACGCCGGCCTGATCTGGCACGCCGACGGATCGCGCCTGGCGGCGCTCGTGGTGCTCACGGCAGAACACCCCGACACACGCGCCCGCATCGACCACCCGGCCACCGTCGCGACCGCTCGCTTCGCGCGCGACGTGGCGCAGCTCGCGCTCGCACAGACCAGCCCAACACTGTAGGCACCCTTCCATGTGCGCGTCGTCACGAACGGGTACGCTGCGAGCATGAAACGCCGCATCGTCGTCATCGGCTCGGGCTTCGGGGGCCTCGCCGCCGCCGCCCGCCTCGCCGCCGGGGGCCACCAGGTCACGCTCGTCGAGGCGCTCGACAAGCTCGGCGGCCGCGCCTACGTGTTCGAGCAAGACGGCTTCAAGTTCGACGGCGGGCCCACCATCATCACCGCACCCTGGCTGTTCGACGACATCTGGGCCAAGGCCGGTATGCGGCGCGAGGACCACGTGGAGTTCGTCAAGTGCGACCCGTTCTACCGGATCTTCGACCACCAGGGGCGCCGCTTCGACTACAACGACGACGAGATGTTCACCCTGCAGGAGATCGACCGGATCAACCCGGCCGACAAGCGCGGCTACCTCAACTTCGTGCACAGCACCAAGGCGATCTTCGACAAGGGCTTCACCCAACTCGCTGACGTGCCGTTCCTGACGGTCGCCGACATGCTCAAGGCCGCCCCCGACCTGATCCGGCTGCGCTCCGACCAGAGCGTCTACACCTACGTCTCGAAGTACGTCTCCGACGAGTTCCTGCGGCAGTGCTTCAGCTTCCACCCGCTGCTCATCGGCGGCAACCCGTTCGACGCGAGCAGCATCTACGCGATGATCCACTACCTCGAGCGCAAGTGGGGCGTCTGGTACGCCATGGGCGGCACCGGCAGGCTGGTCGCCGCCTTCGGCGAACTGCTCGAGAAGCTCGGCGTGGACATCGTGCTCGGCTCCGCGGTCGAGCAGATCAGCGTCAAGGACGGCCCGGACGGCACGCCACGGGCGACCGGGGTGGTGCTTGCCGACGGTCGCAGCATCGAGGCCGACATCGTCGTGTCGAACGCCGACGTCGCGACCACGTACCAGCGCCTGATCGACCCCCGCTACCGCAAGCGCAACAAGGACGAGCGCTGGGCGAAGACCCGCTTCTCGATGTCGCTCGTCGTGCTCTACTTCGGCACGAACCGGCGCTACACCGACACCGAGCTGGCACACCACAACATCATCCTGGGCCCGCGCTACGAGGGGTTGCTCAAGGACATCTTCCGCAACGACGGCAAGCTGGCCGAGGACTTCAGCCTCTACCTGCACATGCCGACCATCACCGATCCGAGCATCGCCCCCGAGGGGCACGAGAACTTCTACGTGCTCTCACCGGTGCCGAACCTCAAGAGCGGCATCGATTGGGCCACGCACGCCAAGCCGTACCGCGACGCGATCATGTCGTTCCTCGAGGAGCGCTACCTGCCGGGGCTCTCGGAGCACCTGGTCACGGAGGTGATGACCGACCCGGTGTACTTCCGCGACACGCTCGGCAGCCACCTCGGCTCGGCCTTCAGCGTCGAACCGATCCTCACGCAATCGGCCTGGTTCCGTCCGCACAACCGCTCCGAGGACATCCCCAACCTCTACATCGTGGGCGCGGGCACCCACCCGGGCGCGGGCCTCCCGGGCGTGCTGTCGTCGGCCAAGATCGCCGACGACCTCATCGGCGCGGCCTGACGACGCCAGCCAGGGGACCGACGTCCACCGGCCGGCGCACGTACACTGCGTCATGGATGGCGCAACGAACCTGAACCGTTATTTGAGCGACGCCTGGCACGACGCGCCGCACGCCTTCGAGGTGATCTCCCCCACCACCGGCGAGGTGGTCGGCGCCGCTGCCGATTGCGGCGAGGCCGAGGCCAGGCACGCCGTCGACGTGGCCTGGCGTGCGTTCGAGCACTGGCGCACCGTCAACCCCTTCGAGCGCGCCGCCACGCTGCGGCGCTGGCACGGCCTGATCATGGCCGACCAGGACGGCCTCGGCCGCCTGATGGCGCAGGAGATGGGCAAGCCCGTGCGCGAGGGGCGCGGCGAGGCCGCCTACTCGGCGGGATTCGTCGAGTGGTACGCCGAGGAGGCGAAACGGGTCTACGGCACGTGGTTCCCGAGCCACGCCGGGCACAAGCGGCTCCTGGCGATGAAGCAACCGGTGGGTCCCGCCTACGCCGTCACGCCTTGGAACTTCCCGGCCGCCATGATCACGCGCAAGGCCGCGCCGGCGCTCGCCGCCGGCTGCCCGATGATCGTCAAGCCCGCCGAACAGGCGCCCTTCACGGCGCTGCGGCTCGCCGAGCTGTGGCTCGAGGCCGGCGGGCCACCCGGGACGCTGCAGGTGCTCCCGGCCTCCGACCCGGTCCCCGTGACGCGCGTGATGATGGCCGACCCACGGATCCGCAAGGTGTCGTTCACGGGATCGACCGAGGTCGGCAAGCTGCTCTACCGCCAGGCCGCAGACACGGTGAAGCGGCTGTCGCTCGAGCTCGGCGGTCACGCGCCCTACCTGGTGTTCGACGACGCCGATCTCGAGCGCGCCGTCGCCGAAGTCACGGCCTGCAAGTTCCGCAACGCCGGGCAGACCTGCGTGTGCACGAACCGCATCTACGTCCAGACGGGCATCTACGACGCCTTCTTGGAGCGCTTCTCGGCGGCGGTGGCGGCGCTCGTACCGGGCGACCCGCTCGACGACCGCACCGACATCGGCCCGCTGGTCGATGCGGCCGGCCTCGAGAAGGTCGTGCGCCACGTCGACGACGCCGTGGCCAAGGGCGCCACCGTCACGACGGGCGGGCGCGCGACGGGTGGGCTGCACTACGCTCCGACGGTCCTCACCGGCGTCACCGACGACATGGCGCTGATGGTCGAGGAGACCTTCGGGCCGGTCGCCCCCGTCCTGTCCTTCGAGCACGAGGAAGAAGCGATCGCGCGTGCGAACGCCACGCCCTACGGCCTGGCGGCGTACCTCTACACGCGCGACCTGACCCGCGCCATCCGCGTGTCCGAGGCGCTCGAGTACGGCATCGTCGGGGTCAACGACGGCGTGCCGGCGGCCCCCTACGCCCCCTTCGGCGGCGTGAAGCAGTCCGGGATCGGCCGCGAGGGCGGGCCCTGGGGCATCGAGGAGTACCTCGAGGTGAAGTACGTGTCGCTCAACCTGTCGTGAGCGCGGCCACGGGCCAGCATGTGGCTGCTCCGCACGACGATCCCGAGTCGCTGCTCTCCGCGTTCCTGGCGGCGCTCGACGACGGCGACCCGGAGCGCGCCGCGGCGGCGATGTGGCCGCTGTTGGGTGGGCGCCCCGCCCGCGACGTCGGCGACGCGGCCGGCCTGGCGAGGGTGCTCGCCAACGACCGCCACCGGCCTCTGCTCGACGCGGCGCGGCGCACGCGCGTGGCATGGGACCGACGCGAGCGCGCCGCGCGGGCCGAGCTGCGCTTCGAGCCGGCGAGCGGCGAGACGCCGCACACCTGGCTGGTGAGCCTCGCGCTCGGCGCCGACGGCCGCTGGGCGCTCACGGGTCTGCAGCGCGAGGGCTTCGAGGTCTGAACACGGGCGTTCCCCGGCGGACGACGCCGTCGGCGCCACCGACTCGGCCTCAGGGTCCGACTTGCACCACGAACTCGATCGCGTGGCGGTTGCCGCGCTCGTCGGCCAGCGTCGCGCGCAACCGCTGACCACCCAGTCGCGCGCCGCCAGGCACGTCGACCCG
This sequence comes from Trueperaceae bacterium, assembly GCA_007130445.1. Lineage (GTDB taxonomy): Bacteria > Deinococcota > Deinococci > Deinococcales > Trueperaceae > CSSed10-48. The sequence continues at coordinate 9,428 of SLSM01000117.1, forward strand.
CAGCGTGACCTCGACGTCGGCCGTCGGCCGGTTGCCGCTCAGATAGGCGACGACGCGATCGAGTTCGACGTCCCACCCGTCCGGCGCCACGACGTCGCGAAGCTCGAACAGCGGCGTGACGGTGGCGCGCGAGAGGTTCGTGCCCCACGGCGTCAGCCGCATGGCGAGATCGTCGGCGGTGAGGCCGAAGACGTCCCGTGCGACGTCGATCTGTACGAAGACCGCCGAACCGGGCCGCACCGAAGCGGCGCCGTCGACACCAGGGCGATAGGGGTTGCTGCGATCGCCGAGCGTCGCCGGAGCGCAGGCGGCCATGAGCGAGAGCGCCGCGACCAGCGCTGCGACGCGAACGAGTGGGAGCCGTGCGACGTGAGCCATGGCGCACGCTACCAGCACGCCCGCGGCGGCGCTCGGGCACACGCGACGCGGCGGCGTCAGACGCCGGGGGCCGCCGCCCGCCGCGCACGCGATCGGTCGACGGCGCCGGCCAGCATCACCAGCGCGACGCCCGTGAGGACCGCACCGACGCCCGCCCACTGCAACACCGACAGCCGCTCGGCGAAGAGCAGCCACCCCCACACCACCGTGAGCATCGGCTGGATGAGCAGGATGACCGACGTGTCGAGCGCCGGCAGGCGCGGGAGCACCGTCAGGATCGCCCACCAGGCGATCGTCTGCGAGCCCACCGCCAGCAGCAGCAGCCAACCGTGGGCGGGCCACGCCGGGCGCAGGTCGAACGCCGGATCGGTGGCGAGCCCCAACACGAGCCCCGCCACCGCGGCACCCAGGGTCGCATCCAGGAGCGGTCCCGACGGGCGCCGCAGGCCCCGGGCCGTGCGCCGGAAGATCAGCAGGAACGCCGTGTAGGAGAGGGCGTTCACCACACCGAACAGGACCCCCAGCAGCGGTTGCTCACCGTACGCGTCGGGCCGTCCCACGCCGGTCGTGAGCACCACGCCACCCAGCACCAGGGGCACGGCGGCGAGGCTGGCGGCCGGCGGCCGCTCCCGGAACACGAGCCACGCGAACAGCCCGACGAAGACCACCTGGGTGTTGCCCAGCACCGTCGCCAGGCCCGCGCCGACGTAGCCGATGGCGTAGTTCCACAGGGTGAACGACAGGCCCATCAGCCCGCCCGCCGCGATCGTGAACAGGCGCTCGCGCCTGGTGCGCGTGTCGGACCC